>JBCCAW010000074.1:0-15284 GCA_039814655.1 Myxococcota bacterium
CTATGCCGACGGGCCGGGGCTTTTGGAGGTCGACACCGCCCAGGTCGACACTGTGAACGCAATCGACGAAGCGGTGACGCTGGCCACGCTCAATCCGATGGCCCGGGTGCATCCACGCCAGATGCTCGCGACCGTCAAGATCATCCCCTATGCCGTCGCGGGCACAGCATTGGACCGGGCAGTGGCGGCAGGGGCAGGCGGTATTGCGAAAGCCGCGCCCACGCTGGCCAGCGCAACCCTGATTGAGACCCATCTGAGTCCGGCGCCCCCGCCGTCCGACGAGCCGAGAGAGACATTGCAGGTATTAAGGAAGCCGCTTCTCCCCGACCGTCCGCCCGCGCCGCCGCTGCCTCCGCGAAGGCCCTCGTAGTCGTCGGCCGTCTGACCTGCGATGCCGTTACGGCAGTCCGAGCTGGCCCCGGCCCCACCGGCCCCGCCGCCCCCTCCGAAGGAGCTCCGCGCACCACCGGCGCCGGCTCCGCCGGCGGCGCGTCCTGCGTTTCCGCGGTCGCCCTCGCGGCCGTCCTCGCCGGCCTCGCCGGGGCGCCCGGCCTGTCCGCGCCCTCCGACCAGCGTGGAGTCGGTCACCAGGACCTGCACCACCTCGTGAGCGCGGACGCCAAAGCTCGAGCCGGCCATGGCCTCAGCGTCGGGCTCGAGCGACCCATCTGGAAAGCTGCCGCCCTCGACGGTGACTTGGTCGAGCGTCAGCCGCTCGAGGCCCTCGGCGTCGATGCCGACCGAGTCCTGGTCGACCCCCACTGGCGGGCATGCCGTTCCCTCGCTCGTGCTCCCCCCGCACACGCGGAGCTCTAGCCCCGAGAGCGTGAGCGTGGCGCGTCCCCGCACATCGAGCGCCGTCGAGGCATGCACCTGAATGGGCGTCCGCCGGTCCTCTGCGTCGCGTTTCCAGTCACGGTCGAAGTCATCGTAGAAGCCGCCGTAGACGTTCACGCCGGCCGCGAGACCGAGGGTGCCGTCCGCCTGATAAGGCCGCGCCTCCGGCGTCTTCAGGTAGAGGTCCGCGCTCTGCGCGTTCGCTCGCTCCAGCGCGTCATCGAGCGTTCGCATGGGGGACGCGAGCGATCCGTCGTTCCCATCGCTCCCCTCGTCGAGGTCGACGAAGACCGCGCGGTCCGGGTCGGCGAGCACCAGCACGCGGACCACGTCCGTCGCCGTCGTCCCGAGCTCCGAGTCGGTGACCATGACCTCGAAGGTCAGCGACGTGACCTCGTCCGGTGCGGTCAGCGTCTGGCCCAGCGAGGAGCCGAGGCCTTCCACGGGAGGGCCCGCGAGCTGGGTCCACGTGGTGCGCAGGCCGCCCACGTCGAGCGTGTTCCGCGGGGTCGCGAGCAGCTCGAAGGGCGCATTCGCCGCGACGACGAGGTCCTCGCCCGCGTCGACCGCGAGGTCGCCCATGGGGTTCGTGCACGCCGCCTGCTCTTCGGCGTCGGTGATGCCGTCGCCGTCGCTGTCCGGCGTCGTCGGGAGCGAGATCACCCGCACCAGCGTGTCGCCGTCGAGGCAGTCCGGACCTTCCAGGTCCGTCGGCCACCCGAAAACCTCCTCGGCGTCGTCGAGCCCGTCTCCGTCCGTGTCCGGGTTCAGCGGGTCCGTGAAGAGCTCGGACTCGGTGCGGTCCGAAAGGCCGTCGAGGTCCGAGTCCGTGATGAGCATCAGGTGCACCACGTCGCCGCGGCGAATCTCCACGTCGCCGGCCGTCCAGGCCTCCCGGAGCGGGTGAAACACCGTCGAGGTGTCGTCCACGGTGTGCACGGCGAGCCAGTAGGTGCGGCTCGCCTCGCTCCCGGCCACGTCGCCGACCTGCGTCAGCCCGAATCCGGCCGGCAGGCCCTCGAGGGCGACCGCGCCCTCGGCGTATTCGAGGTCGAGCGTGCCGCCGAGCACCTCCGCCAGCGTGAGCGCCTCGTCGCGCCCGCGGTCGACGGCGACCCGGTGCCGCTCCGTCGGCTGGCGCCCGCCGTAGTCGATGAGCACCTCGGCGGTCCGTGCGCGCACGTCCGCCGCGGCCAAGCCGAGGTCCACTCCCGGGTCGTTGCCCGTCAGCTCGATGGAGCCCGCCTGGATGGAGAGCTCGCGGGCGTGCTCGAGCACCCGGGCGATCTCCTCTGCGCTGTCCGTCTTGTACTCGAAGCCGAAGTGCACCAGGTTACCCGGGTCCGCGCCGCGCCCCAGCGGCGGCGGGGTGAAGGCGAAGTCTCCGTGCGTCAGCGTGCCCACGGCTTCGGGCCGCGACCGGTTCCGCGGGTTCACGATGAGCGCGGTCAGGTCGAGGTTCCGGAGCGTGAAGGCGACGTCCCCGTCGTTCATGAGGCCAACGGTGACCCGGATGGTTCCGCCCGTCGGCGTGATGGTCTCGCTCCGGACCTCGTCGTAGTAGGCGCTCGTCTCCCGACGGTTCGCCTCGACCGTCTCCTCGCTCCAGTGCGTCGAGTTCACCGTAGTGTCGGTGTGCTCGTAGCCGTACCCCGCGGAGACCGTGCCCACGGTCACGGCGCCGTTGCTCCGCACCTTGGCGTTGACCTCGGCGGTGTGCTGCTCCTCGACCGTGCGCACGTTCGCGCCGCCGCGCGTCGAGGTCGAGACCAGCTCGTCCTCGTTGGTCTCGCTCATGCCGAAGGCGACCTCCTGGCCCGTGGTGCGCTGGGCGTCCAACACGATCTGCGGGGGCCCGATCTGCTCCATGTAGAGGCGCGGGACGTCGGCGATGAGCGGGTGGAAGCGAACGTGAAACGCTCCGCCCCGGTCCCAATTGTCCACCTCGGCTTTGTCGTCGAATCCGTCGCCGTCCGTGTCGGCAACGCCCGGATGCGTGCCGAGCTCGAGCTCGGTGCAGTCGTCGAGGCCGTCGCCGTCGCGGTCCGCGGCGCTCTCACAATCGAGGCCGACGAATCCGCCCTCCGTGGCATCTCCGCAGGCGATAAGCCCGAGCAGGAGCGTTATCGCTCCGACTCGGAGGGTGTAGCTATGGGTGTCGCGTTGCATGGCCTTGGTCTCCTCCCTCCCGCCGCGCCGCGTGGACGCGGGGTTCTACGGGGGGAGCGGAAACCCGCTCCGAAACACGCAATCACGCCGGCGTTTTTTTTGCGGCGCGCGAAAATGACTCATGATGCCGGGCAGGTAGGGCCATGCGCGTCGGGGTCATTTCGGATACGCACGGGCTGCTTCGTCCCGAAGCGCTGCGCGCCCTCGACGGCGCGGACCACCTGCTTCACGCCGGCGACGTGGGGCATCCGGACGTGCTCACGGCGCTCGCCCAGCTCGCACCGCTCACGGCCATTCGCGGCAACGTCGACGAGCCCGCGGCCGTGCGCCGGTCCCGGCGGCGAAACAAGCCGGACCCGGCCTGGGCTCAGCATTTGCCCGACGCGGTGACGGTCACGCTCGCCGGCGTGCCCGTTCATCTCGTGCACGACCGGAAGGCGCTTACGGTCACGCCTCCGGTGCGCGTCGTCGTGAGCGGACATTCCCACCAGCCGGCCCTCGACGCGGCGGACGGCGTGCTCTTCCTCAACCCGGGAAGCGCCGGGCCGCGTCGCTTTTCCCTGCCGGTCACCGTGGCGTGGCTCGACCTCTCGGGCCCCGCGCCCCGCGCCGACATCGTGCCCCTCCCGCTAGTGTTCTGAGTCCGTGGGAGCGCGAAGAAGTCGGCGAGGACTCGGACCGCTCCGCAAGGAGCCACGACGCGGGAATGCCGGGGGCATTTGGAGGAGGAGGACGCCGCGGAGCGGTTCGAGGACCGGCGAGTTCGAGTCGAAACCGCGGACTCAGGACACTGACCGGCTGAGCCGCTCAGGCCAGCGCGCGCCGGCGCCTTCGCCTTAGGACGCTACGGGGCGGTCCCCGATGGCGTTGCTTGCGCGCTGTGCTTGCCGTCCGCCGCGCGCCCATGCGAGGCAGGACGCATGTGCCTCGGCTCCGCACGTCCCGCGCTGCTCGTCGCCCTACTGGCCGCCTGCGGGGGCGAGGCGCGCGCGCCCGATCCTGACCCGGCCCCGCGCGGTGCTTCCCCGCGCGGTGCTTCCCCGCGCGGTGCTTCTCCGCGCGGTGCGTCTTCGCCGGGAGCGCGTCCGCTCATCGACGTGCTCGACCGGCCCCCGGTGATGGACGCGGAGTCCGAGGCGTTGCTGCGCCTCGCGGCGCGCGAGGGGGCGCCGGCCGTCCCGGAGACGCCGGGCGTGGGAGAGCCGCGGCCGCCGCTGGCCGAGCGGCCGACGGGCCCGCCGCTGGGCGGCTCCACGCTCTACGCCATGTTCACGCATCGCCTGGTGCGGGACGCGCCCGAAACGAAGGGGCAGACGGCCGAGCGCCTGCTCCGCGTGGAGCCCGTGTTGCGCCTCGCGCCGGACGGGACGGCGACCGTGACCTTCGAGACGCTCCGGCCCATCCCCGCCGCGACGGTCTACTTCGGTCATCGGCTACCGCAGGACCCGCTCGGCCTGCCGCGCTACCGGCAGGCTTCCACGTCCATGGAGGATCGCGCCGACGTCCCCGGCGGGTACCGCTACGTCGTGCGCCTCGACGGCAAGCGTGTGCTCCGGCCGCGCTACGACGCTGCCGGCGTGCTCCGGAAGAAGCGCGGCGTGCTCGCCTGGCGCCTCGAGATGCTCGACGCGCTCGAAGGCACCAGCCGCGTCATCGACGCGGAGACGGCCTTTCGCTGCGACCCCTGCGATGGACAGGAGCCGGCCTTCGTGCAGCTTCCTTCGCTGCGCCTCGGATCCTTCGTCGACCGCGTCGGCACGTCGTCGGCCATCGTGAGCTTCGCGACGGACGCGGCGACGGCCGCCCAGGTGAGTGTCGCCGCGGAAGGCCAGGGGGAGGCGCCAGTCTTCGCGAGCGCAACGCCCGGGACGCGGCATGAGGTCCTGCTCGAGGGCCTCGAGCCCGGCACGCGCTACCGCTACCAGCCGATCGTCGTGGACGCGCGCGGCGAGGTTCACGTGCATCGCGGCGGCACCTTCGCGACGGAGCCCACGGGCCTGACGCGCTTCGAGTTCGTCGCGCTCTCGGACAGCCGGAGCGGCCTCGGGCCGGCAGACACGCAGTACGGCGGGACCAACGCGGAGGTGCTGCGCGCGTTGCTGCAGGGCGCGGTGGCGCGAGGCCGTCCGCGCGCCATCGTCTTCGCGGGCGATCTCATCGACGGCTACACGACCTGGCCGCGCTCCTACGTCTTCGAGCTCGAGATGTGGCAGCGCGCGGTGCAGCCCGTGCACGCGCACGTGCCCATCTACGAGGTGATGGGCAACCACGAGGCGCTCCTCGACGTGTGGGCCAACGGCTGGGCCGCGGCGCAGACCGAGCCGAGCGCCGAAGGGCTCTTCGCCGAGGCCTTCGTGAACCCCACGGGGAGCCCGGAAGCGGCCCCGGGGGCGCCGCCCTACCGCGAGAACACCTACGCCTTCGACCTCGGCAGCGCGCACCTCGTCGCCTTGAACTCGAACTATCGCTACCGCTCGCATCCCGGCCAGGACGGGCATCCGGCGGGTCCCGAAGGCAACCGGGAAGGCTGGCTCGACGACGCGACGCTGGCCTGGCTCGACGCGGACCTCGCCGCGGCGCGAGAGGCGGGGCAGCAGCACCTCTTCGTCTTCGCGCACGAGCCCGGCTTCCCCAACGGCGGCCACGTGCAGGACGCGCTCTACTGGAACGGCGAGGTGCCCGAGGTGCTCGCGCAGCGCGCGAAGCTCTACGGCATTCTCGGTCGCCACGGCGTCACGGCCATCGTGCACGGCGACGAGCACAACTACAGCCGGCTGCTCGTCGACGCCGAGACGCTCGGGGCGCCCATGGAGCGGCCCGTGTGGCAGCTGATCAGCGGCGGCGCCGGCGCGCCCTACTACGCGCAGGACCGGGAGCTGCCCTGGAGCGCGAAGGTCGCCGCCTTCGACACGCGGCAGCACTACCTCCGCTTCCTCGTGGATGGCGAACGCTGCACGGTCGAGGCCGTCAGCCGCGAAGGCGGCCGCATCGACCGCTTCGAGGCGAGCGAGCGGTGAGCGTTCTGGACCGGCTCCGGCGCGGCGAGAAGCCGGGAAGGCGCGTCCCGGCGGGGTACGTTCCGGGCGCATGAGGCTCACGTTCCCCATGGCGGCCTTGCTGCTGGTAGCGGCCTGCGGTCCCGCGCCCCGCGTGCGGCCCAGCCTTCCGGCGCCAGACCCGTCCATCGCCGAGGCCGCGCGCGCGTCCCTCGCGGAGGCGCCGGCCCTGCGCCGAGGGGCCGTGGTGGTGCTCGACGCCACCAGCGGGCAGATTCTCGCGCGCGTCGGCCGCGGGCCCTTGGGCGATGGCGAAGCGCTTCGTGTCGCTCCCGTGGGCTCCACCTGGAAGACGCTCACCGTCGCCGCGGCCCTCGACGCGGGGCTCGATGCGTCCCGGCGCTTCGAGGACCTCGAAGGCCGCTGGGGGGAGGGCGCCGCGCGCGTCGAGGATTGGCAGGCGCGGCCCTGGCACGACGCGCGCTCGACGCTGGTGCACTCGTCGAACGTGGGCGCGGCCATGATCACCGATGCGGTCGGTCCTGCGTCGCTCCTCCGGCTCGTCGACAACCTCCGCCTCGCCGACGCCCTCGAGCTCGCGGAAGGCGAGGTGCCCGGCCTCGCCCTGCCGCCGGCCGCGGCCTGGAACCTCCCCGTGCCCGACTGGGGCCGGCTGCGCCCGGAGGCGCGGCCCTGGGCCGCGGGCGTGAACATCGAAGCCTCGCTGCTGCACCTGGCCGTCGCCTACGCCGCGGTCGCCAACGACGGCCGCACGCGCTGGCCGACGGCGGATGGGACCGGGGAGGCGCTCCGGGCGCTCCGGGCGACCACGGCGCGCACAGTGCGGGACGCGCTCCGGGCCGCGGTGACCGAGGGCACGGGCGCTCAGGCGGCGGTCGCGGGCGTCGACGTGGGCGGAAAGACGGGGACGGCGGCGCTCGACGAAGGGCGCGCGGCGCTCTTCGCCGGGTTCTTTCCGCCGAGGCGCGTGGCCCTCGTGCGGGTGGAAGGCGGGCCCGAGCTCACCGGCGGCGGCACGGCGGCACCGGTGTTTGCGGCGCTGGTGCGCCGGCTGGCTCAGCGCTGATCCCGGGGACGCCGACCGCTCGGGGCGCGGCGATCCGTTCAGGCCAATCCTCGAAAGCGGCCAAACCTAACGATTCCGGGCCCCGAAGGCGCACGCGACGTCGAAAGAACGCGTTCCAGGCTGGCAGGCCCCGGTGGGTGACGGTATAGACTAGAGCAGGTGGCTACCCGGGCAGCCAGTCGCTGCTCACCCACCTTGGAGACAGGGCGAGAGTTGGGCCATCAGCCCCGCAATGGTGCGAATCCGAACGAGCCGTCACAGCCGTGGCGCGCTTCGGAACGTCTCGCTCTCAACTCGTCGCGGCTTTGCCGCGGTCACAGGAACGCCCTGCGCGAGGTGCAGCCCATGCGGCCAGCCACCCCGGGGTGCCGGCTCTGCCGGGGGAGGACGGAACGAATGGACAGTACTTGTATCATCGAGCTCTCTTGGGAGGTCTCGACGCAGTGATGCGTCGCTGACTCCCCCAGGGGAGTTCGGCTAGAGAGGGCGGATCCGCTGGAGCGGGTCCGCCCTTTCCCTTTTTTAGCGGGCCGGCGCCAGCTGCCGCCGTACCCAACGCTGGGCCGGCTCCAGGTCGGCGAAGACCGCCACTTCATAGGGCGGTGGCGCGAGCCAGTAGGCCGCGTTCGCCGCGGCGCGCGTCGTGCGCGACCCGGTGACCACGGCCACGGCCGCGCGAAACTCTGCCAGCTCGAGCCGGCGCTTCCGGATCCAATCGGTAATGACCCGCCGCTGGCCGGAGGTCGTCGACGCTCCACTTTTCACGTGGATGAGCAGCGTGTGCGGCTCCCGGCGATCCAGCCAAGCGTTCATGGCGTCGACGTAGCGGGAGACGTCGGCCTCGCTTGCGGGTCCCGAAAGGGAGGCCCGCACGTGCGGCCAAACACTGTCGTCCAGGTGTAGGGTCATCGGACGTCTAGCTCTGAACAACGGCGGCCTTCGCGACCGTTGTTGCCCCCAACCGCGACGAAGAACGCGACGGAGGGCACGTCTCATCGTGGCCGGCTCGCGCGTATGGCGAGGCGGGGCATTCCGAGCCGCGGGCATCCTGGTTTGGCCGGCTACGGCCGGGTGGCGATCCACCAGAGCGTGTTCGTCTCCGAGTTGCCGTCGTCGTAGCCGCGGAGCGTTCCCGCTTCGTCCCAGGCCTCGTCCGGCGCGAAGATCGCGCGGGCCATCACGAGAAAGCCCCGCCAGCCTTCCGCGATGGGCGGCGCGGTCCGGGTGAGCGCCGTCGCCGCGACGGGATAGGCCTGCGTCATCCAGGTCCGGTCGAGGAGGCGTTCGGTCACCGGCGTGAAGGGGAGGTATTGGATGCCGTGGATGAACTCCACGTTTTCGCCGAAGAAGGTCCGGTACTCGGCGCGCGTGTCGTAGAGGATGCCGACGACGCGGTTGCGCGCGAAGGGCTCCGCGTAGATGGGCGAGCCCTCCTCGATCTGCCAGTAGGTCTGCGCCGCGAGGATCTCCTGCGCCGTCATGAGCCGGCCGAGCAGGTTCAGCTCCGGCCGCTCGGTCACCCGGGCCCAGAGCGCGAGCGCGTACCAGGCGTTCACCGCCTCGGACGTCGACTCCTGGTTGCGCCCGAACACCACGAGCCCGGCCGCGTTCGAGTGGCCGAGGTACCAATCGAGGCTCCGCTGCACCGGGAAGAAGGGGTCTTCGTCGCTCGCGTTGGCGATGTCCCGCGCGAGCGCGTCCACGTTGTCCCGGTTCGCCGCGCGCCAGTCCGGGTCCCGCCGGGCGAGCGCCGCCGCGGCGTAGAGGTGGTAGCCGTAGTGGAAGTGGTGGTCGTTGTAGTAGCCCTGCCCGAAGAAGGCTGCGGGGTCGCCCAGGGAGCCCTCCGCGACGATGCCGCCCCAGGTCCGGTCGTAGAGGAGCCGGTCCATGGTGCCCTCGAGCCAGGGCGCGACGCGCGCCGCGAGCCGCCCGCGAACGGCCGTGGCGATGTCGCGCTCACCAAGCGCGTCGGCGATGAGCGCGAGCCGCGCCATGGCGGCGACCTGCTTGCCGCCGAAGTAGGGGTCCGTGGCCACGCTCTCGACGCCCTGGCCGCGCCTCAGCGCCAGGCGCACGTCGTCGAGACGCTCCGGCGCGGGGTCCCGGGGCGCGTCGAAGCCGCCGGGATCGAGGGGCAGCGTCATGGTCCAGGTGTCCCCGACCACGCCGAACATGTCGCCGCGCGCCGAGCGATGGGTGATGGCGGGGCGCCCTTCGTCGGGGCCGAGGAGCACGCCGTGGTGAGGGAGCGCCATGGTGAGGAGCGGTCCCTCGCCTTCGCGCGTGAAGACGAAGTCGATCTCGCCCCGTGCCGCGTCCCCGCAGCCGCGACGCACGACGTCGCCGCCCGTGGGCACGGCTTGGGCGCTGGCGTCGAGCACCGCCGGCTCCGCGCCCGGCGGCACGAGCGCCACGCGCACCCAGCCGGAGAAGGGCGCCGTCGCCGCGAGCGCGTTCCTGCTCATGGCGAGCGTGATCGGGTTTGAGGTGTAGACGACCCAGGTCTGCCCGGTCCCGAGCTCCACCTCGAAGCGTTCGCCGGTGACCGTCGCCGCGGTCCCGCCGTTGACCCGGACGATGGGGTGCGGGCTCTCGAGGCGCGGTGTGAGCCCCGCGTAGCGCATGCTTACGTAGGGCATGCCGCGCACGAGGGGCGCCTCGACGGGCGAGGTGTCGCTCGTGAAGCGCACCGTCGCCGAGAGCGCGTCGTAGCCGGCGATCTCCCGGCCGCGGAAGGGCTCGCTGGCCGCCAGGCGCCAGTCCACGATGAACTCCGATTCGACGACCGTGGACCCCTCCCGGACGCGCGGGCCGGCGACGAAGAGGCCGGCGTCCGTGGTCTGCAGCAGGTAGGGAAAGGCGTTCACTACGAAGTCGCCGGCTTCGAGGGCCAGCGTCTGCCACCAGGCGTTCGTCGGAAAGGGCGCCTCGAGCCCCGCGGCGAAGCGCGCTGTCGAGACGGGATGGTCGACGCCGGCGGCGGAGGGCACGCGCGTCCCGATGGGCGCGTCGAGGCTCACGCAGCCCGGCGGGAACATGAGCTCGGGGTCTGGGCCCAGGTCCCGGTCCCCTGCATCGGTCGGTCCTTGGTCGCCGGCGCCGCCGTCCGGCGCGCCCTGGTCCGGTGCGCCCTGGTCCGGCACGCCCTGGTCCGGCGCGCCCTGGTCCGCGTCCGGCGACGACCCGCCGTCTCCGCAGGCCGCCAACGTCGTCGCGCCCACCAGGAGCCAGTGCATCCGTGTGCGCATGCGGTCACTGTGGGGCGCTGCGCCTCCCGGCGGCAAGCGCCTGCCCCCTGGCGGCCGGCACGGGCGTCGCGGCGACGCACGGCCGACGGTCCGCGCGGCCCCTGCAGCCGTCCACCACGAGCCGCCGCGACGTACCGCCCGCGCGGCTTCCTGCTAAGCGCTGGCGATGCGATTCGATGCGGCGAACGCGTGCTGCCACGTGCTCACGTTCAAGGAAGGCCTGCTCTCCCGGGTGGCCCACGACCTCAAGCTCCGCGCGGGTCGCTTCTCGCTCGTGATCGATGACGCGCGCGTGAGCGTCGACGTGGACGCGACCAGCTTGAAGGTCGTGTGCGCGCGAAAGGACGGCGTGGACGCGCCGAAGACCCTCGGGTTCCTCGAGAGGTCGCAGATCGAGCGCAACGTCAAGAGCGACGTGCTGCATTCCCGGCGCTTTCCGGCGATCCGCT
Organism: Myxococcota bacterium; assembly: GCA_039814655.1. Lineage (GTDB taxonomy): Bacteria > Myxococcota_A > Polyangia > Polyangiales > Houyiibacteriaceae > CALCTH01. The sequence goes on from JBCCAW010000074.1 coordinate 10,787, forward strand.
ACGTGGGCCAGGTCACCGAGCGAAGCGACGCGCGAGGCCGCGCGGAGGGACAGCTTACGCTCCACGGGGTCACGCGGCCCGTCGTCGCCGAGGCACATCGCGACGGCGATCGCTGGCGCGCGGCGTTCGACCTGCACCAGCCGGATTTCGGCATCACGCCCTACAGCGCCATGCTCGGGGCGCTGAGGATCAAGCCCCGGGTTCAGGTCGTCTTCGACTGGCCCGCCGCACGCTGAGAGCCGGCTTGGCTCAAGAAATGGCGGCGTACGCCGAACCCGTACCGGTGCATATGTCGGAGCGGCTTCGGACCCTCTGGGCCGATTATATGCGGTTCCTTGTGCCTCCGCGCGCGTGCTGGTCCGCCGCGCAGCGACAACAGGCGGAGCATATCGCCGCCAGCGTGCCCCTCTACTTCGCGTGTTGCTTGGCGGGGGCGGTGGTCTTGCGCTCCGAGGCCTTTGCCTTCGGCACGATCCTCGTCCTCGTCTACGGCACGCTGCTTCGCCGAGGCTGGCTTGCCTCGGCTGCGGTGACGGAGCTCATCACGGGGCACGTCACTCTGCTGACCCTCGTCTTCGACGCCCCCCTCTCAACGGCGCAGGGTTTTCTCTACTTCCTCCCCGTCTACGTGGGTACACGCTTCGCGGCCATCGCCATGGTGCCCTACCTGGCCCTCATGGCCGCGCTCACCGTCGACCTTCTCGACGGCGTCCCCGCGTGGGTGGACCGTACTCCGCAGGTTCCGGTGTCCCCCTTCGATGCATTGATGGCGGTCATTGTGCTCGTCGCTGCGGGCGGGACGGCGGTGCTCTTCCGCGGGCGTGAGCGCCGGGCGCTGGAGCGCATGGTGCAGGCCCTCGCGGAGCAGGCGCGGGAGGTCGAGGTGAGGCGCGAAGCCGAGGCGAAGGCCCTCGCGAGCTCCCGGGCCAAGAGTGAGTTCCTGGCCATGATGAGCCATGAAGTCCGCACGCCGCTCAACGGAATCCTCGGCGCGGCTCAGCTCCTGGACGATGCGGATCTCCTCCCCGCGAAGCGCGAGCATGTGCAGGTCATCGAAGCGTCGGGCCGGTCGCTCCTGGTGGTCTTGAGCGACATCCTCGACTTTTCGCGCTTCGAGTCCGGAGAGGTCGACCTCGACCCCGTGCCCGTCGAGCTCCGTGCGCTCGTCCGGCAGCTCGAGCGCATTCACCGGCCCGCCGCCGAAGCGAAGGGCCTGGCCTTTACGGTGAACGTTGATGCGTCTCTGCCGGGGTGGTTCCTCGCGGACCCCGTGCGGCTCCTTCAGGTCTGCGGCAACCTCCTCAGCAACGCGGTCAAGTTCACCGAGAGCGGTACGGTGAAGGTCAGCTTCGAAGGCGCCGGCGGGCGCCTTCGCATGGCCGTCGACGATACGGGCATCGGCATCTCGCCCGACGCGCTGGGGCGGGTCTTTGAGCCTTTTGAGCAGGGCGACCGCTCCACGGCCCGGCGCTTTGGAGGCACGGGGCTCGGCCTCTCCATCGCCCGACGACTCGTGCAGGCCATGGACGGTGTCCTCGAGGTGGCTTCGGCGCCGGGGCGCGGAAGTCGCTTCCACTTCTCGGTCCCTCTCGAAGCCTGCTCGCCGTTGACGCTGGCCGAAGAGCCGCAGGTGAGCGCCGGAGCGGCCGCGCTTCCCTTGAAGGTGCTCGTCGTCGACGACGACGCGGTGAACCGAACGATCGCCGCAAAGCTGCTGGCCCGAGAAGGGATCGAGGTGCAGACCGTCGATGGGGGCGAGGCGGCGCTGGCGCGGGTGGAGGCCGACGCGGACATCGACCTCGTGCTCATGGACGTTCGCATGCCCGGCATGGACGGCCGAGAAGCGACCCGGCGCTTGCGCGCCCGCTTCGCGGATCGCGCGCTGGCCATCGTCGGGCTGAGCGCCGAGGCGCGCCCCGAGGAGCGCGAGGCCAGCCTGGCTGCGGGCATGGATGCGTTCATCACCAAGCCCTTCCGAACGGAGAAGGTCCTGTCCGCATGGTCCGCGTGGTGCGAGGCGGAAGGACGGCTTCCCGGCGAGGACGTCGCCCTCTCGGCCTGATGGCGCTGCCGTCCCCCCAGGCGCCCGCGCTGCCTTCAGCCCGCAATCAGGGTGCGTGCGTTTGACCTGTGTGGTCGTCGCGTCGCGCCCGGGGCTGAGCGTCGCGTCGGGGCCCGGTCACGCCGTCCAGCGGGCGAGCTGGCGGGACTGGACGACGAGCGTGCCCTCGGAGTCGACGACGAGCGCGTCTTCTTCGAGGAAGCCGCCGGCGACGTGTCGCGTCGTCACGTGCAGGTCGAGGGGGCCCGGCGCCGGGCGGGCGCGGACGTGGCAGGTGAGCTCGACGGTGGGGACCCAGCCCTTGGCGCCGAGTGCGTTCCACACGGCCGGCGGGGTCACGTCGGCGGCGAGAATAGCCGTTCGCTGGTCCGTCGGGTCGAGCGTGCATCGGCCGCGGAGCTCGGCGGCGGAGCCCGTGCCGAAGCGAAGGGTGCCGATGTCGAGCTGGAGGCGTGCGCGCTCGGCGACGGCCGGCGCAGGCATGGGTGACTTGGGGCCCGCCTCCGGCGAGAGCTTCGCCGGGTCGAGGGCCGGGATGGGCGCCGGCGCCCAGGTCGGGCCCTCGATGCCGCTTCGGTCGCCGGTGGAGCCGAGCGCCGTGAAGACCACCGTGTCCTCCTGCCGGGCCTCCACGCGCCAGGTCGTGAAGCGGCGGGAACCGCCGAGCTTCTCCACTGTGAAGTGCATGGGTCCGACCTTCGATTTTCGGAGGTAGTGCGTCGTGATCGTGAAGAGGTCCGGCGCGCCGCTGGCCTGGAGGAGCGCTTCGGCGCCGAGCGCCGCGACGTAGCCGCCGTGGGGGACGCCGAAGACGTCGTAGCCCGGCGCGACGTGGCCGAGGAAGGTGCCGGGAAGCTCGTGGACGGGCTGGAGGGTGAGGGCCTCTGCGAGGTTCGGGATCGGGGGCGCAGTCTCGTCAGACATGGAGCTCTCCTGCGCGCGGCGTGGCGCGCTCGAGGCCGTCGGCGACGGCCTCCCACACGTCCGGGTCGAGACCCAGGCCGAGGTGCGTCGAGCGCACCTCGCGGTGCACGGCGCCCGGGGTCTCGTGGTCGAGCTGCGCGCGCCAGTCGACGACGCCGTCGCGGCGGCTGTAGATCACGGTCACGGGGCATCGGATGGGCCCCACGGCCTCCGCCTTCGCGATCTCCTGGACGATGCGCGCCTGCTCCTCGGGCGGGGTGCGCCGCGCGGCGGAGGTGAACTTCGGGCCGCCGATGATCGGGCTTCCAAAGGTCACGACCGTCGCGACCTCGGCTGGGCGGAGCCGGGCGACCTCGCGGGCGACGAAGCCACCGAGGCTCCAGCCCAACAGCGCGATGGGCTTGCCGGCTTCGTCCACCAGCCGGTCGACCTGCGAGAGCATTTGGTCCCGGGCCTCACCGGGGTCCATCGTGTTGGCGCCGAAGCCCCAGCCGCGGGCGTCATGGCCCAGGCGCCGGAGGTAGCTGCGGAGCGGGACCATGCTGGCCTCGGGCGCGAGCCACCCGGGGATATCCACCACGGTGAGAGGCTGCGGGGCCATCGGGCGCGTCCGGAGCGCCCCCGAGCGGCGGAGGAGCCGCGCCGCTTCGGTGAACCCGAAGAGCTCCCCCAGCTGAAGGGCGCGGCCCGGACCGCGCGTGGGGCGCTCCGTGGTGGGCGGTCCGTCCGAACGCGCTGGCTGCGCGTCGTCGGTAGCGTATGACACCATCATATGGCACTGTCATAGTGATGGCGGCGAAGGCTGGCAAGCCCTCACGGGCGGAGATTGTGGACGCGGCGCACGCGCTGCTCGCCGAGCACGGTCCCGCGGGCCTGTCCATGCGCCGGGTCGCCGAACGCGTGGGCGCGAGCTACCAGGTCATCTACACGCGCATCGGCGACAAGGGTGCGCTCGCGCGGGCGCTCCACGACGACGGTTTCCGCCGGCTCGCGGACCTGGCGCGGGCGCGTCCGCCGACGGGACGCCGTGAGGATCTCTTCGCGCTCGCGCACGGTTACCGGCGCTTCGCCGAGGAGGAGCCCTGGCTCTTCGAGCTGATGTTCGGGGCGCCGATCGCCGACTTCGTCCGGGACGCGGACGCGCGGGCCGTGGCGTGGGAGAGCTTCGACCGCTGCTTCGTCGCCACGACGCGTGCCTGGCTCGACCGCACCTTCCCGGAGCGCCCGCGGGGCCTCGCGGCGTCGCTCGCCTGGCGCCTTTGGACGGCGGTGCACGGCCTGACGATGCTCCACCTCGCCGGCCACCCCTCGCCCACGGGCGACATCGCCCAAGACGCCGAAACCCTCGTCACCCAACTCCTCGAGGGGACGGACCCGACTAACTGAACTTACGCCCCGATTTCTCCAATCATTTCAGGAGCTGTCCGGGGACGGACCCGACTAACCGAACTTACGGAACTTACGCGCTGTCCGCGCTGTCCGTTTCAGTCGCTGTCCGGGGACGGCCCCGAC
>JBCCAW010000645.1:0-3217 GCA_039814655.1 Myxococcota bacterium
CATCGAGGCCATCGAGATCGGCTGCGGCCTCGGCGCCCGGGTGGCCGTGCTCACGGACACCATCCCCCAGCGCGAGCTGGTGACCTCGCTGGGCTTCGGCAGCGCCCTCGGCGGTGTGGTGAGCGTCGAGGAGCTCCGGCGCCGCTTCGGCGACGACTTCGACCCGCCGGGGCCCTTCATGCACCTCCCGAACGCCTTCCAGGATTCGCCGGCCTTCAAGGAGGCCGTGCGGAGCTTCAGCGACCGCACGCTCAAGCCCGTGGGCTCGGCCATCGCGCCGCTGCTCCGGACGCCGCTCGACAAGCGCGGGCTGCCGGACGTGGTCTTCGAGCGCGCGGGCCGCGACGGGCTAGGGCTCTCGACCTCGCTCGTGAAACCGAACACGGGCGTGGTCGCCTACGCCGAGGACCTCGGCGGGCGGCGCCTCAGCTTCTACGCGCCGCAGGTGTGGATGCGGCAGCGCCGCGTGCTCATGCCCACGGCGGAGATTCGCGGCACGCACCTGAACACGGCGCGCGAGTTCGCCGAGGTGCAGGCCCGCGTGGCCGCCGGGCGCCTGGACATCGTGGAAGCCACGGCCGTGGATTGGGACGGCGTGGCCGAAGCCCACCAGGCCATGTGGGAGAACCGCCACGCGGGCGCGACCTACGTGTTCACGCACGGGCTGCCGCGCCTCGGGCTCAAGACCCGCGACGAGCTGTACCAGGCCTGGGCCATCCGCGACGCGGAAGCGCGCGGCGAGGCCGTCACCCGCCGGGACACCGGCTCCGCCGACACGCTGCGCTGATAAGCGATTCACGAGAGGAAGCGAAGACCATGAGCGCAGACGGAACGCTTGGAGAGAAGACCACCCGCGGGGGCGCGCGCCTGCAGGACCGCGTGGTCATCCTGACCGGGGCGGCCGGCAACATCGGGTCCTTCATCTCGCGCCAGCTCCTCCGCGAGGGCGCGAAGGTGGTGATGACCGGGCGCAACGGCGCGAAGCTCGACGCCTTCGCGGACGCGCTGGCGCAGGAGGGCTTCGACCGGTCGCGCATTCACGCGCGCGTGGGCGACGCGGCGGACCCGGAGGCCTGCCGCCAGGTGGTGCAGGCCACGCTCGAGACCTTCGGGCGCCTCGACGTGCTGGTGAACAACGCCGGCGGATCCGGGCCCAAGACGACGCTCCCGCACGTGCCCATCACCGAAGACGAGGCGCGGGACGCGGGCACGGAGACCATGTTCGCGGCGGCCATGAACCTGCTCGGCGGGCCCTGGAACATGACGCGCGCGGCGGCGCCGCACATGAGCGTGAACGGGTCGATCATCAACGTCTCGACCATCTTCAGCCGCACGGCCTACTTCGGGCGCATCCCCTACGTGGTGCCCAAGTCCGGGCTCAACGCGCTGAGCCTGGGCTTCGCGCGCGAGCTCGGCCGCGGGCACCAGGGCCTGCGCGTGAACACGGTCTTCCCCGGGCCCATCGAGTCCGAGCGCATCGACACGGTCTTCGCGGCCATGGACCAGCTCCAGGGGCAGACGCCGGGCACGACCTCGACGCACTTCCGCGAGCTCATGCTGCACACGCGGCCCGGTGCGGACGGTGGAGACGGAAATGGGAATGCGCTGGCGCTTCGCTACCCGAAGCCCGACGACGTGGCCGGCGCGATCACCTTTTTGGCCTCGGACGAATCCATCGCCTTCAGCGGCCACGCCTTCGAGGTGACGAACGGCATGCAGGTGCCGGCGCAGAGCCGCTCGAAGCTCGTGTCCTGGCCGGACAACCGCATGATCGACCTGAACGATCGCGTGGTGCTCGTGCTCGGCGGGAGCGACATCGAAGAGGCCCTCGCCTTCGCCGAGCGGAGCCGGGAGCGCGGCGCGGAGGTGGCCGTGGCCTTCCGCAGCCTCGATGGCTACAGCCGCGCGCGCGGGCGCATCCAGGCGACGAACGCCGGGCCCTACCGGCTGCTGCACCTGGACCCGCTGATTCCCCAGACCGTGGAGCGGGGCCTGCGCTTCATGGAGGACCACTACGGGCGCCTCGATGGCGTGGTGGTCTTGCCCCAGTGCGCGAACGGCGAGCACGGCCACGCGCTCTCCACGGCGGAAGACGCCGACGTCGAAGACTTCATTCGCCGGGAGGTGGTGGGGCCCGTGGCCTTCGCCGCCGGGCTCTCGCGGCGCCTCATGCGCTGGAAGAACCTGGACCGGGCGCCGGCGGTGACCTTCGTGACCAACCCGAACGACGGTAAGGGCAACCTGCTCAACGACGTGAAGCGCGCGGCCGTCGAGGCCCTGCTCCGCGTGTGGCGCGCCGAAGAAGAGCACGCGGTGCGCCACGGCAAGCGGCCCTGGAGCTGCCTGCCGAACCAGCTGGTGCGCTTCGACAACGACGAGGCGGACAACCTGGCCTTCAGCGCCGACTGGTCGGCCACGCTCACGGGCCGCGTGCGCAAGATGGACGCCATCAACCTGTGGGTGCCGCAGGCCATCGAGCGCGCGACGGGCAAGTCGGACATGCCCCTGTCCATTCAGCGCGTGCTGCCGGGGCTGCACCAGGGCAAGACGGCGGTGATCACCGGCGGCAGCCTGGGCATCGGCTACCAGCTCGGGCGCTTCTTGGCGATTGCCGGCGCGCGCGTGCTCATCAGCGCGCGCAACGAAGAGCGGCTGGCCGGCGCGCGGCAGAAGATCGTGGACGAGCTCCGGAGCGTGGGCTTCAGCGAGCCCGAGCGGCGCGTGCACGCCTTTGGCGGCGTGGACGTGGGCGACGAGGCGGCGCTCCAGCGGCTCCACGACCACGCTATGGAGCTCTTCGGCCACGTGGACTTCCTCATCAACAACGCGGGCATCAGCGGCGCCGAGGAGATGGTGGTGGACATGAGCCTGGCCGGCTGGAACCGGACCCAGGAAGCGAACCTCATCAGCAACTACAGCCTGATTCGGAAGTTCGCGCCGAGCATGAAGGCGCGCGGCAAGGGGCACATTCTCAACGTGTCGAGCTACTTCGGCGGCGAGAAGTACCTGGCCGTGGCCTACCCGAACCGGGCCGACTATTCGGTTTCGAAGGCCGGGCAGCGCGCGCTCGCGGAGATCTTGTCGCGGCATCTGGGGCCGGAGATTCAGATCAACGCCCTCGCGCCGGGGCCCGTGGACGGCGCGCGGCTTCGCGGCTTCCAGGGCGCGCCGGGGCTCTTCGAGCGCCGCGGCCGGCTCATTCTCGAAAACAAGCGCC
>JBCCAW010000344.1:0-6343 GCA_039814655.1 Myxococcota bacterium
CGAGCTGGCCGAGCTCTACCTGCGCGGCGGACGCCTTCCCGAGGCCCTCGGCGCGCTCCAGGAGGTGCCCGCCTACCGCATGCGGCGGCCCGCGCACGGGCGCGAGAGCGACCGCAACGAACAGCGCCGGGTCATGGCGTCGCTGCTGCTCACGGCCGGGCGCCCCGAAGCGGCGCTGGAGGTCACGGAAAAGGCGCTGGTGGCGCCCGACCGGCGCGGGCACAACAGCCGTGACCCGGCCCAGGATGCGGCTGTGGCGGCGCTCCTCGATCGGGTCGTGCGTCGCGATCTCGCCGCGCGCCGCGTCGAGGCCGCCGTGGGCGAAGGAGTCGGCGCGCGCCTCGGCGCGGCCCTCGAGGCCGCTTGGCTCCGCTTCGAAGGGTGGCTCAGCGGCCGCCGGGCGCTCGACGCTCTGGCCGACGAAAGCACGCTGGTCGGCGTGCATCGCATCGGGATGGCCTCGGCGGCCATCGTGCCGCCCTGGCTCCTCGGCGACCTGAGCTCCGTGGCCGGCGCGGGCATCGCCCGGGCGGCCGTCCGTCGCGCGCGCGCCGGCGACGCGCGCGAGGGGGCCGGCGCGTACTACGACGCTTTCGCCGCCGAGGCGGCCCTCGAAGCCGGCGACGAAGCCCGCTGCGTGGAACTGGCCGAGCGCGCGCGGGCCGCCCTCGGCGAGGGTGACGCGCTGCTCCGCGCCCGGGTCACGGCGCTCGAAGCCGAGGCCAGCCGTCGCCTCCGCGGCGTGAGCGCGGCACTCCCAGCCTACGATGCCGCCCTGCAGCTGGACCCTGGCACCTTCCGGCGCCTTGGCTTCGCGCTTCCCGTCCGCGTCGCGGCGCGCGGCGACGCCGTGGCCGAGGAGGTGGCCTCGGCGCTGCGCCGAAGCCCCCGCTTCGACGTCGGGGACGTCGGCTTCGCGCTGGTGGTGGATGCCACGGCCGCCGGAGGGCGCGTGTGCCTCCGCGACGGCGCCGGCGGCGAGCTGGGCTGCGCCGAGGTCCAGCCGACCACGGACGACGACGTGGACTCGCTGGCGGCGCGGCTGGCCGATGAGGCGCAGCGCGTGCTCTTCACGCCGGCCATCGACCTGAGCCAAGCCGATATCGGCAGCCTCGACGGGAGCACCCAGTCCCGGCGCGGCGCCCTCGACGACCTGCTGGACGAAGCGACCCGGAGCGCCGACGAGGGCCCCTGAGCGGCGCTCAGGCCAGGAGCGGGACCGCGAAGATCACGTAGAGGACCGCCAGGGCGATCTGCAGGAGCGCGAAGCCCGCCGCGGCCTTCACGAAGGCGCCGAAGCTCATGGCGAGGCCGTGCTTGTGCATGAGCGTCACGGCCACGACGGTACTCGCCGAGCCGATGGGCGTGAGGTTGCCGCCGAGGTTCGCGCCGAAGATCACGCTCCACCAGAGCCGGCCATCGCTCAGGGGCGCCATGCCCTCGAGGATGCGCGCGAGCATGGCGGCGAGGGGAATGTTGTCCGTCACGGCGCTGAAGCCCGCGGCGCTGACGAGCGTCGCCGCGGTGCCGGCTCCATCGGCGACGTCGTTGAGCGCGATGATGGCTCCGAGGCCCTCGCCGATGAGCGTCAGCACCGCCGCGTGCTCCATCACGTTGATGACGATGAAGAGGAAGGCGAAGAAGAGGAGCAGGTCCCAGTCGAGCGTGCGGTAGAAGCGGTCCGCGCTCCCCTTGAAGCGGAGCAGCATGACCAGGCCGAAGGCCATGGCCACGAAGCCCATACCGAGCGGGTACTCCAGCACGCTCGAGGCGGCGATGCTCACGATGAAGGCCACGAGCATGACGGCGGCCACGACGAAGAAGCCCTGGGACTCGATACCGTCGCGCTCGTCGAAGCTCTGAACTTGCTCCCGAGCCTCGCGCCGCGCCGACTCGAGGCGCAGGCGGGTCACACCGTAGCGGCGCGCGCCGAGGAGCAGCGTGAGCGTGGTGGCCACCACCACGTAGCCCGCGGCGACACGAAAGAAGGCGACGAAGCTGATGCCCGCGGCGGCGCCGACGATGATGTTCGGCACGGAGCTGATGAGCGTCAGCAGTCCCCCGATGTTGGTCAGCAGACCTTCGATGAGAAGAAAACCCAGCAGCTTGTCCTTCGCGCCGAGCTTCTCCAGGCTCACGGCGGTCAGCGAGCCGACGATGATCATCGCCGTCACGTTGTTGAGCAGCGCCGAGAAGACGACGGTCATCAGCCCATAGGCCACCAGCAGGCGAAAGGGGTCGCCGCCGGAGGCTTTGGTGAGCTTGATGGCGATGAAGGTGAAGAGCCCGGAGCGGCTGGTCACATCGACGAAGAGGCTCGAGCCCAGAATGATGGCGATGACGCCCCAGTCGATGCCCTGGATGTAGACGGGGAGGGCGAGCGCCTCGCCGAAGACGTTCACGACCGGGCCGAAGGGCAGGATGCCCGTCGCGTGGCCGAGGGCCAGCGAGAGCACCGCGTAGATGCCCGTGATGACCGACTTCTTCGCGTGGAGCCGCTCCTCGAGGGCCAGCGTGAGCACCATGCCGATGAGCACGGCCGTGAAGACCAGGGTCACCGCGGAGCTCGGCGCGTGATGCGCGTGCGCGACGAGCTCCGCCGCGCCGGAAACCGGTTCCGTGCCCGCCATCAGATCATCAGCAGCGGCGTCGTGACGAGCTCGACGGCCAGCGAGTAGGCGACGCCATGCAGGGCCAGCCGGTCTTCCTCGAGGCTCGGGAAGACCAGCACGTCGACGTCGTGCTGCTCGGCGATGAGCCGGTAGTCGCTCACCCGGTGGCCGCGGAAGACATGGCTCTCGACGTCCACGCGGACGCCGGCGTCGGCGAGGGCGGACGCGGCGCTCTCGATGTACTCCTTCGGCTCGCGCAGGAGCTGCTCCATGAGCCGCTCCCGCGCCGTCTCCGTGTCGATCTCCGGGACCTTGGCGATGGCGCCGATGTAGCGGTCGAAGATCTCGTCGTGCTCGACGTGCGTGAGGTGGAGCGTGCCGCCGGGGCGCGTGAGCGAACAGCCCCAGTTCACGAGCGCGTCGTCGCCGGTGAGCGCGTCGTTGATGACCATCACGCTGTCGGTCCGCGAGTCCTTCCAGCCGAGCGCGGGGAAGGCCAAGGGGTGCGGGGTCACGAAGACCGGGAGCGGCGTCGCACGCGTGAGCGCATTCAAATAGACGCCGAGGGAGTAGGAGTACTTCCAGGCATCGCTCCGGAGGTTCCGGTAGGCGACGACGAGGTCCGGCTGCACCTCGTCGACCAGGCCGAGCACGCCCTCGACGCCTTCCCAGGCTCCGGCTCCGCGCACGTCCCAAGTCATCTCCTTGCCCTCGGTGAGGGGCTCGAGGAGCAGGCGCGTCGCCTCGAGGAAGGTGTCCTGCTCCTCGCCCTCGAGGTCCGTCACGACCAGGAGCGTTTCCACCTCCGGCGGCGCGAAGCGAAAGCGCTCCTTGGCGGCGGCCCGGAAGACCGACTCGAACTCGTCGACGTTCAGCACGGCGGGAGCATAGAGGAGCCTGGCCCGGCGGCGCCGGCCTTTCGTTGCCGGGGCCGGCCAGGGCACACTGCGGCTGGCGCATGACCGAGCCTCCGCAGCAGGAAGAGCGGCGCGGACCCGCGCGCTGGCGGCTCCTGGCGCTCGTCGGCGTCTTTGCGCTCAGCTTCGCCCTCGCCAAGCTCACGGGCCTGGGCGACCAGCTCACCCTCGAGGGCATCCGGACCTTCATGGAGGGGGCGGGTGCGCTCGGCTTCTTCGCCTTCCTCGCCATCTTCGCGCTCGGCGAGCTGCTTCACGTGCCCGGCGTGGTCTTCGTGGCCGCCGCCATCGTCGCCTACGGGCCCGTGCTGGGGGGAATCGCGGGCTATCTCGGCGCCCTCGCGAGCGTGTCCGTGAGCTTCTTTGTCGTGCGTGGCGTGGGCGGCCAGCAGCTCGCGGCGGTCCGCCGGCCCTTCATCCAGCGCATGCTCGCGCGCCTCGACGCCCAGCCCGTGCGGGTGGTGGCGCTCCTGCGGGTGGCGCTCTGGATGGCGCCGCCGCTCAACTACGCGCTGGCCATGTCCTCGGTGCGCTTTCGCGCGTACCTCATCGGCAGCGCGCTCGGGCTCGCGCTCCCGCTGACGGGAGCGGCGATCTTCATCGACGCGCTGCTTCGTTTCATCCGCTGAAGGCGCGGAGCTGGCGCTTGAGCTGCTTGGCCGCAAGCGCGTAGCCGCCCTCTGCGCCGTCGAGAAAGTGCAGGTGGTCGGCCTCGTAGCTGGTGATCATGCACGTCATGAGCGCCGCGGGCGCCACGTGAAGCCCGAAGGCGAGCGTGCCGGCCTCATGCTCGTCCTGAAGAAAGGCCTCGACGCCCCGGCGCTGGTCCTCGGACAGGTCGAGCACCATGCGCAGCGTGTCGTCGAACTTGCGGTAGTCGCTGTTGGCGGATGTCTCCCGCGCGTAGCGCGAGCCTGGGAAGCCGCCGAGGTCCTTCTTCGACGCCATTAGCTTTCGCCCCGCGGCCGTGGCCAGCTGCGCCTGCGTCCGCTTGCGCCAGTGCGCCGGCCCCTGGGGCGCGCCGCTCTTCAGCCGCGCCTCCGTATCGAAGGACGCGGGCCGCGCCGCGAGCGCCAGCACGTCTTCCCTCGCCGGCGCGGCGTCCCGTCCGGCGATCCGTTCCAGGGCCTCGACGACGCGCGTGTAGGTCACCGCCGCGGCGTCCGCGTTGGCCGCGCGCGCCTGCACCAGCAGGCTGAGGATCACGCCGTGCCGGCTCGCGATGGGCTCCCAGCGGCACTCGAAGCCCTCGAAGCTGGCCCGGGACTCGCCCTTCGTCTCCACGGCCCAGCGCTCGCCCTCGGGGCCCTTGACCCACGTCTCGGCCTGGGCGACGCCGCTCCCGGAGAGCATGGCGAAGACCGCGTGCGGGCTCGCGCGGTAGCGGGCCACGCCGACGTCATGGCCGGCTTCACGGAGCGCCCGGATGGGGACGATCCCTGCGCGCAGCTCGAGGTCGAAGGCGTCCCGGGCCCGGCGCTGGAGCTCCCGAAGCGCCGGGCAGACTCCGGGCAGATAGCCCTCGGGACAGAGGAGCGTCGCGCCGTCGCCGCCGAAGACGAAGGGCAGGTCGACGTCGGGGACGGCGTTCCGAAGGGCCACGATGGACGCCACGCCGAGGGCGTTGACGTGCCGGTAGCGCCCCTCCTCGATGGCCTTCGTGGAGCCCACCACGTCCGTGATCACGACGCACCAGTCGTCGGGCGCGGAGGTGTAGCGCCGCCGGTCCGTCACGTCCTGGAAGCGGCTCAGGTCCGGCAGGCCGGCAAAAAAGCCGTCCGTCGCGCTCACGACGCGTTCGCCGGAGCGGCGGAGCTCGGTCGGTGCCGAAGCACACGGCGGACGCTGCGGCCCAGCACCTCGGCGCTCGTCGACTCGGGGGTCATGCGCAGCAGGTTGGCCAGCGCGCGCACCATGGAGCGTGCGCTGCGGAAGCGGGCCGCGGGATCGCGCTGAAGGGCGCGGTGAATGGCCTCGCGAAGCGAGCGCGGCACGTCGTCACGCAGGGACGCGAGCGGCGGCACGTCGGCGTTCTTCACCTGCTGGAGCACATCGAAGGGGCTCTCGGCGTCGAAGAGCTTCCGCTGGGCGAGCGCTTCCCAGAGCACGATGCCCACGCCGAAGAGGTCGGACTGAGCCGAGGGGTCGCGGCCGTCGGTCAGCTCCGGCGCGAGGTAGCTCAGCTTGCCCTTCACGATGTCCGGCCGGGTCATGCGTGCCCGGTCCATCGCCCGGGCCAGACCGAAGTCCGTGAGCTTGATGTGCCCGCGGCGTCCGAGGAGGATGTTCTGCGGCGTCACGTCCCGGTGGTAGACGGGCACCTTTCGCCCCTGTCGGTCCACGTTCTCGTGCGCCGCGGAGAGGCCCTTGAGCACCTCGATGCCGATGGCCGCCACCAGGTGCCAGGGCGGCGCTTCCCCGATCGCGACGTGTCCGTTCCGCCACTGGAGCAGCGTGGCGCCGTCCACGAGCTCCGCCACCAAAAAGAAGCCTCCGTCCTCGTCGCGGTCGAAGTCGTGGATCTGCACCACGTTCGGGTGCGCGAGCGTCGCCTGGACCCGCGCCTCCTCCACGAACATCGCCACGAACTCGGCGTTCTCCGTGAGCTCCGGGAGGATGCGCTTGACGGCGACATCCCGGCGAAACCCCTCGGCTCCGCGGGTCACGGCACGGAAGACCTCGGCCATACCGCCGGTGCCGGCCAGCGCCTGGAGCTCATACTTGCCCGCGAGGACGCGGCCGACGTCAGGATGACTCACGTCGGCACCCACATCGTCCACCCTCTCATGGCGTCCCCGCCGAGGCGAATTGTTC
>JBCCAW010000611.1:0-3540 GCA_039814655.1 Myxococcota bacterium
ACCTGGCTCGCCGTGGGAGGTCTCGTGCTGGGCGCGGGCGCCTGGCTCACGCCCCGGCGAACGCGGCCTCTCGTGGTGCGGGCCGGGTTGTAGCTCCGCGGAGACCCCAGCCCGGCCCCAGGGCTTCCCGGGCCTCGTTGACATGGAGGTCCGGACCTGATGCGTAAGGGCATCGTAGCGGGTCCGCTCCCCCGCGCTGCCCACCATGCCCGACTCCACCGAACACCGCTCTCCTGCGCCCGCTTCGCCCCCGGAGCGCGAGGCCGAGGCGCTGGACGCGCTTCAATCCGTCGCCGAACGTCGGCCGTGGATCGGCCGCCTGGCGCGGGGCCTCGACGACCTGGGGCTGGGCTTCGGCCTCGATGCGATCCTGGGCCTCGTGCTGCCCGGCGTCGGTGACGCGCTCACGGGCACGGCCAGTTTTGCGATCCTGGCGACGGCGGTGCTGGAGCGCGTGCCCTTCGTGATCCTGCTTCGCATGCTGATGAACGTGCTCGTGGACACCCTGGTCGGCATGGTCCCGGTGCTGGGCGACCTCTTCGACGTCGCGTACCGGGCGAACCTCAAGAACCTGGCGCTCCTCGAAGCGCACGCCGGGGGAGAAACGCCGCCGAGCTTCCGCGACTGGCTGGTGGTGGGGCTGGCCTTCGCCATCGTCGCGGCGGGAGTGGTGGCGCCCTTCTTTCTCTTCGGCCGCGCGCTCGGCTGGCTCGGGCAGGCCCTGGGCGCCTGACCGCAGAGGTGGCGACGCGGCCCCGCGCTCAGAGGCCGAGCCAGCGGTACGCCGCGCGCAGGGCGTCCTTGCCACCGGTCTCGATGACGGCGCCGTGCGCGAGAACGAGCCGGTCGAAGTCGAGCGCCAGCAGCGTGCCGATCTCCTCGCGCGCGAGGCTCCGCTTTATGGCCAGCCGCTCGAGCAACGACGCGCGGCACCCCGGGTAGGCGCCGGCCATGCGCATCGCCAGGCGCGTGCCCCACGTCGCCTCCTGGGTGAAGTTGAACACCAGGTCCGACGTGACGAGCGTGCGGCTCGGCCGGTGGTGAAGCACCACCTCCTTCGTCGGAGGAAAGGACTTCATCGGAAAGAAGCCGAGGTCCGGGCCCAGCGGCTCCATGGGCGCGTCCACCAGCCGCGTGAAACTCAGGTCCTTCCGCTTCTCCTCCAGACCTGCGGGCGCGAAGGACTGCAGGCCCCGCTCGATCCAGGGGCCCACGTGAAGGTGGTGAAAGAGGTTCGGCGCCAGGAGCCAGCGCACGGGACCGAGCGCCTTCACGGCCGCGTCCTCCATGGGAATGGGCGAGTGCACGAGGAGGCCGTCGCCCACGTCGAGGACGGTCATGCGCGTGCCGATCTCCACCCTCAAGAAGCGAAGCGGCACCTCGAAGGTGCGCGGAGCCGCCCGGCTCATGCCACCACGCTCGACGCCGGCTCGGCGTCGACCTCTACGCTCGCCACCGCCGGCGCGCTGCGAATCATGAGCGCCCCGGTCACGCCGGCCACCGCCGAGGCGAGCAGGATGCCCACCTTCGCCGCGTCCACGTCCTTGGCCTCCTCGAAGGCGAGGCTCGCGATGAACAGCGCCATGGTGAAACCGATCCCGCTCAAGAAACCCGCCCCGGTCACGTGCCGCCAGCTCACGCCCTCGGGCAGGTCCGCGATGCGGAGGCGTACGGCCACCAGCGACATGAGCACGACGCCCAGGGGCTTGCCCACGAGCAACCCCACCAGCACGCCCACCGCCAGCGGGCTCTGCACGGCCTCCCCGATGCCCTCGCCAAGGGACACGCCGGCGTTGGCCAAGGCGAAGACCGGCATGACCAAGAGCCCCACCACGGGCACGAGCGCGTGCTCCAGCTGCAAGAGGGGAGAGCTGGCCTCGCGCACCGTTGCGCCCAGCGCATCGACGGCCTCCTGCTGCTCCAGGCTGTTCACCTCACCGCGCTCCGGAAAGCCGATCTCCCGCAGCGTGCGGAGCTCCCCCTCGACGCTACCCGCAAAGGCCTCCCCGTCGATCTTGCTTCGCGCCGGAATGGTGAACGCCATCAGAAGCGCCGCGATGGTGGCGTGCACGCCGGACTTCAAGAAGGCCAGCCACACGAGCAGCCCGAGGGCGAAGTAGAGGCCCGTATGCCGCACTTGGCGCCGGTTGAGCACCACACCCACGAGCAGCAGCGCCGCGCCGATGCCCAGCGAGAGCAGGGCCACCTCGTCCGTGTAGAAGAGCGCCACCACGGTGACCGCACCGATGTCGTCGACGATGGCCAGCGCCGTGAGAAAGACCTTCAGGCTCGTGGGTACGCGGTCACCGAGAATGGCCAGGACGCCGAGGGCGAAGGCGATGTCCGTCGCCATGGGAATGCCCCAACCGCTCACCGCCGGTGTCCCCGCGGTGATCGCCACGAAGATCACGGCCGGGCCCACCATTCCCCCCAGCGCGGCAAAGGCCGGCAGCGCCACGCGCCGCGGCGAGGAGAGTTCGCCGATGCGCACCTCGCGCTTGATCTCGAGTCCCACGTAGAAAAAGAAGACCCCCATCAGGCCGTCGTTGATCCAGAGGACCAAGGGCTTTTTGAGCCCGAGCTCGCCGAAGAACACCCCGACGGTCGTGCTGAAGATCTCCCGGTAGCTGTCCGCGAACGGCGAGTTCGCCCAGATGATGGCGGCCACGGCCGCGCCCATGAGGAGCAGCGCCCCCGTGAGCTTGCTGGTGAGGAAGTGAGGAAGTCCCTGCTTGGAGGAAGCCACGCGGGCCCCTTGGTACCCGAAACGCCCAAGGTAAAGGGCCCTCATCCGGGGCCGCTCGAGCGCCCGGTCCGCGCGTCGCCTCAGGGAACGATGAAGGCGAGGCGGGCGCGGCGCGTGGCCCGGGCGTAGGCGTCCGCCGTCCGTGGATCCTGGGCCGGCCAATCCACGCCCCAGGCCACGAGGTGGACCAGCGCGTCGCGGTGCACGGTCAGCACCGCGTGCGCACGGGCATCACACCCATGCTCGGGCACCGGGGTCGCGCTCGGCGAGGTCCCGAGCGCCCGGGCGCAACGCCGGAGCGCCAGGTCCGCCGTCGCGAGCGCGTCCTGGACCCGGCCGCTTCGCTCGTAGGCCTCGGCGAGGCAATGGGCGATGCGCGGCCGCCGGAGCAGCTCCGGATCCGCGGCGCGAAGCACGGCCACGGCAAGGCCCGGTCGATGCATGTCGAGGTACGCCTCGGCGAGGCGCCGCACGCGAAGGGGGTCGTCGGGGTCGCGGGCGACCTGATCCTCGAGGCGCGCGAGCTCGTGGACGCCGGGGTGCGTGGCCGAGGGGTCGAGGGGCGCCAGAGGCGTCCGCGCCGTGAGCGAGCCCCAGGCGAGGCCGAGGACCGCCAGCAACGCCGCGTTGATCTTGAGCTCCATACCGATGTCGTCCTCGCCTAACCTCTCGGTACGGATGCCCCCAGGTTCTGATCTCGGACAAAGGAAGTGAATACTACGGCGAGTTCCAGAGCTCGTGCCGCCTTCTTCTGTGCATTGAGAAGCGCTACACCACTACCGGAAATCCTAGAG
>JBCCAW010000606.1:0-3604 GCA_039814655.1 Myxococcota bacterium
CGATCTCGGCCGCGCTTGGCTCAGGCCGAGGCCGCGCTCGCCGGGGCGGAGAGCCCTACGCGCTCGAGCAGCGCGCTGAGCCGGTCGTCGTCGCGGCCTCGCTCGAGCGCCCGAACGGCGGCGCGCTCGTAGCTCATGGTGCGCGCCTTTCCGACGAGCTGAACGGCCGCGCCGAGCGCCGCCGGGAGCGCGAGGTCCAGCTCGTAGATGTCGCCGGCTACCAGCGTGCGCTCCGGCGTGGTGCCGGTCGTCTCCCAGAGCGCGCGGAGCGTCTCGTAGTAGCGCCCGCGGCGAAGGAAGACCGGACGATCGAGGCCCGGCGCCGCCACCGTGTCCGGGAGGCCGTCGAAGCGGCCATCCGGGGGCTCCGCCGGCGTGACGACGTACTTCTCCGCGTCGCCGTAGACCCGCAGGTGCTCCTGGCCCCGGGGCGCGAGCGTCGCGAGCTTCTCCCGCACCGCGTCCGTGGCCGAGTTCGTGACGACGGCGACGGTGGCCGGGCTCGCCAGGAGCGCTTCCACCACCGCCCGCGCGTCGGGGCGGAAGACCGTCTTCGACGCCACGTAGCAGCTCGCGTAGAGGCGCTGCAGCAGCCCGCGCCGCGGCGCCGGCTCCGGGAGAAGAGAGTGCGCGTCGAGGAGCGCGCTCATGATCACCGAGGCCCGCAGGTAGGGATCGACGCCGCCCGGAGCGACGATGCGTCCCTCCCAGCGCCACCCGTAGGCCTCCGGCGCCGCCTCCAGCCGGGCGCCCTCGGCCTCCCACGCGCCGGCCGCGTCGACCACGCCGCGCGCTTCGAGCCACGCTTCCGCCGCCTGCCGATAGGCCCGGAGGAAGGGGCCGGCCTCGGCCTCCGCGTCCGTGAAGGTCCCGTCGAAGTCGAGGACCACGAGGTCGAAGCGCATCTCTCCGGCGCTAGCGCTCCCGGGAAGGGCGTACCAGCGGTGATGCCGGAGAAGGTGCGGCTCTTCGCCTTTCGCCCGGCCGGGTCCGACGGCCCCCGGTGCTACAACCCGCAGCCATGCTCGGAGAGCCCCTCCACGACGGCATCGTGCTCGCCATCCTGGCCATGGCGCCGGCGGTGCTGCTGGCCCTGGTGTTCATCCGCGCGCCCTACGGCCGGCACCAAAAGGGCGGCTTCGGCCCCTCCCTCTCCGCCCGCGCCGCCTGGGTGGTGATGGAAATCCCGACGCTCGTCGTCTTCGCGTGGGCCTACGCCCTCGGACCGTGGCGCGGCGAGCTGGTGCCGCTGATGCTCGCGGCGCTCTGGCTCGTGCACTACGGCGACCGGACGCTGCTCTACCCCCGGCG
The DNA here is from genome assembly GCA_039814655.1 of Myxococcota bacterium. Taxonomy (GTDB): domain Bacteria; phylum Myxococcota_A; class Polyangia; order Polyangiales; family Houyiibacteriaceae; genus CALCTH01. The sequence continues at coordinate 1,312 of JBCCAW010000606.1, forward strand.
CATCCGGCCGAGCGGAAAGCCCACGGCCTGGATCGTCGCCGGCTGGGGCTTCGCCTTCCAGGTGGCCAACTCCTACGTGAACGGCGGCTGGCTGAGCTCCGAGGTCGCGGCCTACGGCGCGGAGTGGCTCGCGGACCCGCGCTTCGTGCTCGGCGCGCTGCTCTTCGTCGCTGGCCTCGTCGGCAACCGCTGGGCCGACCACGTGCTGCGCACGCTGCGCAAGCCCGGCGAGACCGGCTACGTGATTCCCCGCGGCGGCCTCTACGAGCTCGTGAGCTGCCCCAACTACCTCACGGAGACGGTCATGTGGTGGGGCTGGGCCCTCGCGACCTGGTCCCTCCCGGGTCTCGCCTTCGCGCTCTTCACCTCGGCCAACCTGCTGCCGCGGGCCGTCAGCCATCACCGCTGGTACCGGGAGACCTTCGGCGACGCCTACCCGGCGCGCCGCAAGGCCGTCGTGCCCTTCCTGCTCTGAGCAGATCCGGGTCCCGCCGGGGAAAGGGCCCCGGCATGGGGGCGCCGCGGTTTAGGCTCGCCGAATGGCCGCCGTCGCTGCCCTCGTCATCCTCGCCGCCTTCGCCATCGCCTTTCGGACCTACGCGCGCTTCCTGGGGGAGCGCGTCTACGGCGACGGAGATGACCTCGTCACGCCGGCCCACGCCCAGGAAGACGGCGTGGACTTCGTGCCCACGCCGCGTCCCGTGCTCTTCGGCCATCACTTCACGTCCGTGGCCGGCGCGGCGCCGATCATCGGGCCCTGCGTCGCGGCCTATTGGGGCTGGGCGCCGGCGCTGGCCTGGGTGGTGCTCGGCACCATCTTCCTCGGCGCCGTGCACGACTTCGGCGCCCTGGTCGTGAGCGTGAAGGAGGGCGGCCAATCGATCGCCGCCGTCGCTGCGCGGGTGGTCAGCGGCCGCGCGCGCCTGCTCTTTTTGTGCTTCGTCGTCGTGCTCGTGTGGCTCGTGTTGGCTGTCTTCGCCATGGCCATCGCCGGGCTCTTCGTGGCCCAGCCCGCGAGCGTGCTGCCTATCTGGATCGAGGTGGTGATCGCCCTGGCCATCGGCCTCGCCATCCGCCGAGGCAAGACCGGTCACTTCGTGCCGAGCGTCGTCGCGCTCGTGTTGCTCTACGTGTTCGTCTGGGTTGGGACGAAGGTGCCCATCGACCTCGGCGCCCTGCTCGGCGACCCCGGGCAGGCGCGAAACGTGTGGGTCGTCGTGCTCCTCGCCTACGCCGCCGTGGCGAGTCTCTTGCCCGTGTGGCTGCTGCTCCAGCCCCGCGACTACATCAACTCGCACCAGCTCTTCGTGGGCCTCGGCGCGCTCTACCTCGGGCTGCTCGTGGCGCACCCGGACTTCGACGCGCCAGCCTTTCGCAGCCCCGGCGACGACGCGCCGCCCATCGTGCCCATTCTCTTCGTGACCATCGCCTGCGGCGCCATCAGCGGCTTCCACGGCCTCGTCAGCTCCGGCACGAGCTCCAAACAGCTCGACCGGCTCCGGGACGCGCGCCTCGTGGGCTACGGCGCCATGCTCGGCGAGGGCACGCTCGCGCTCGCAAGCACGCTGGCCGCCGTGGCCGGCATCGGCCTCGTCGGCGCCTGCGCGCTGCCGGGGCAGGGCGCCGTCGACGACCTCGGCTGGCACGTCTACTACGACAGCTGGGCCCACGCCGGCGCCAACAAGGCGGCGGCCTTCGTGCTCGGTGGCGGCGCCTTCCTCGAGGCGCTCGGGCTCCCGACGGCGCTCGCGCGCACGGTGATGGCCGTGCTCGTGATCAGCTTCGCGGCGACGACGCTCGATACGGCCACGCGCATTCAGCGCTTCCTCGTGGCCGAGCTCGGCGAGGCGCTCTCCGTGCCGGCGCTGAAGCGGCCGGAGCTCGGCACGGCCCTGGCCGTGTTCCCCGCGGCGCTCCTCGCCTTCGCGGAGACCACGGACGCGAGCGGCGCCTCGAAGCAGGTGGGCTGGGTGCTCTGGCCCATCTTCGGCGCGAGCAACCAGCTCCTGGCCGCGCTGACCCTGCTCGTGCTGGCGCTCTGGGTTGCCCAAAAGAAGCGCCCGGTAGCGCCGCTCCTGGTTCCCATGGTGCTCGTCACCACCGTAGCGCTGGTGGCGCTGGTGGTGAAGCTCCGGACCTTCGTCGCCACGGGCAACCTGCTCCTGGCGGGCCTGTCGGCGTTGCTCCTCGGGCTCGGCCTCTGGATGCTCGTCGAAGGGGCCCTCGCCCTCCGCCGCCTTCGACGGGCGCCGGCCGGCTGAAAGAACGCGAAAGACGCGCGAGCCGACGATAC
>JBCCAW010000737.1:0-2481 GCA_039814655.1 Myxococcota bacterium
CTTCGGTGCGCTGGCCTCGGCGCCACCGGCGCGGGGCTTGCGGCGTCGCCGGCGCCTGCTCGCGCCGCCGTCACCCGGGCCGCCGCCCGCCGGGCTCATGACGACGACCTCGCGGCGCCGCGGGGTGCGCGGGGGAGCGCTGGCCTCGGCGCTCGGCGCGTCGGCTTCGCGCTGCGACGTTCGGCGGCTCGTCTCTCCCCGCGCTCCGCCGCCGCCGGCCGGCTTCGCGCTGCGGAGGGCGCGCTGCGGGTCGAACTCTGGCGTGAGCGTGTTGTCCTCGAAGGCGCGCCAGATCTGCTGGCCCAGGGGCCGGCGCCGGGCGCGCGGGTCCTGGCGCATAAGGAAGGCGGAGAGGTTGTCCACGTCGCGCACCAGGAGCTGGCGCGCGTTGCGGTTGTGCGCGGCGTCCACGGCCTGGGGGAAGTCGATGACGACGGGGCCGGCGGCATCGAGCAGCACGTTGTAGTCGGAGAGATCGCCGTGAACGATGCCGGCGCAGAGCATCTTCACCACCTCGCCAAGCAGCTGGCCGAAGATGGTGTGGGCTTCGTCGCGGCCCAGCGAGAGCTCGGCGAGGCGCGGCGCCGGGAGGCCGCCGGGCCCGCGCACGAGCTCCATGAGCAGCACGCCGTCGATGAAGTGATGCGGCTCGGGCACGCGCACGCCGTGGGCGTGCAGGCGGAAGATGGCGTCGGCCTCGGAGGACTTCCAGGCCTGCTCCTGCTCGGCTCGGCCGTGGCGGCTCCGCCGCTCCATGGCGCGCTGGTCCCGGGAGCTGCGCACGCGCCGGCCCTCTTCGTAGATCGAGCGGTTCTTGAAGGAGCGGTGCGAGGCCTGCTTGTAGACCTTCGCCACGCGCTCCACGCCGCCGGCGACCACGAGGAAGACCTCGGCCTCCTTGCCGCTCTTCAGGGGCCGAAGCACCTCATCGATGATGCCCTGGTCCGCCAGCGCGGAGAGGACGTCGGGAAACCGCATGTCGAGCCTCGGCGCCGCGCGTGCAGGTCCCGGCGCGAGGCAGCCAACCCGCCCCACTCCTCCGGCACCCGCACCGGCGAGGGCGGACCATAGGCAAAGGCGGGCCCGCGAGCCACTTGCCCCGGCCTTCGGGTGCCGGCGAGGCTGCATTCGGCACGGAAGAGCACGCCGTCGTACTGCATCCCGTCGTTCTGAATCTCCGGGTGCCGGTCGTGGGGGCGGATGTTGAACACCATGAAGTCCCCCAGGTCGCGCCTGGCGGCGGCATCAAGCCGGGCGAGGATACGTCCGGCGAGCCAATCACGCGGAGGTCGACATCCGTCGTGGTTCGTGTCCGCTCGATGCGCAGCTCCACGGCCAGGCCACCCTTGTGCGTCACGGCGTCGCCTAGTTCGAGCGCGAGCCGGGCGAGAAAACGGTCGAACACCACGAGCTGACGGCGACGAGCGAAATCGACACCTGAAGTCGACGCGGCTCGCAGCCGTTGCTCCAGCGCCTGCTTGAAGGCGGCGGCGGTGCGGTACTCGCGGGTCATGGCTCGAGCCCTCCGAAGGGCCTTAGGGTAGGGGTGGGGTTCTTGACGTCCCCGCCATTGAGCGCGTCGTACTGCTCGAGCACGTCCGCCTTCGACGACTCCAGCAAGCAGTCGAGGCGCCGGAGCACCGTGAACGGCAGGATGACCTTGCCGAAGTCGTACCGCTTGAAGTCCCCACGCAAGAGATCGGCGACGGCCCAGATGAAGGCCGAGGGCTCCGAGAAGGACTGGAACTGACGCGCCGGCGGGGCCTCGTCGGTGGGGAGCAAGAGCTGGTCGTTCATGGACGGTTCGGAGCGCGGTCGCCCGATGCGCCGCAGCTCCAGAACGTACCAGGAGGCCGGCCCGTGGCAGAACGCCGTTTCCACCCCGCTCCGCGCGTCAGTCGGCCAGGCACTCCTCCTAGCAGCCCGTGGGCGGCAGGTCGTCGCTCGTTTCCGCTGGCCGCCCACGCGGACGCCATCCGCTTCACCGACGCCGGCCGGGTCCGCGCGCTCGAGCCCGGGCTCCGCGCCACCCTCCAGGAAGCCATCGGCTACGCGGACGCCGGCCTCCGGCCACCCCAGGAAGCGAGCGCCCTCGAGCTCCCCGTCGAGCTGAGCGAGGCCCTCGGCGCCGATCCGGAGCTCGCCGCGGCCTTCCACGCGTTCACGCCCGGCCGGAAGAAGAGCTACGTCCTCCACCTCCGCTCCGCGAAGAAGCCCGCCACCCGCGTCGCCCGCCTCCTCCGCAAGCGGGACCACATCCTCGCAGGCAAAGGCGCCACCGAACGCTGAGTCGGGCGCGCCCGGTTCCTGCTTGGCCGCGGTCTCTCGGAGCCGGCCTCTACGCCGCGTCGCTGCGCGGGCGCGGCAGGTCCGCCACGGCGACGGAGAGGTCGAAGGTGCTCGATCCGGGCGCGTCCTCGGCGCCGGCCGAATCGACCTCGCGAAGCCAATTGTCCGCCTACCACAATTATTGCCCCATAA
>JBCCAW010000378.1:0-5853 GCA_039814655.1 Myxococcota bacterium
CCCGAGGCCATCGGACCAACTGGCCTGCCTCAGGCGAATTTCAAAACCCTCGATGAAGTCAATCCTCGCACTCCTCTCACCGAAACCTCGACCCCGGGGAATGCTTCTTCAGTTTTTGCGATCACCGAACCCGGAAGCTACTACCTGACTGAGAATCTCTCGGTTCCAGACCAGAAGTCCGGCATCGTCGTCTCGGCGTCGAACGTGTCACTGGATCTTTCCGGATTCACGATCTCTGGAGCAGCTTCCTCCCTGAACGGAATCTTCGCTTCGACCCCTGTGTCTGGGGTGAGAATCAAGAACGGAAGCGTTCTTGGAATGGGCGGTGCCGGAATCAATCTTCTCAGCACAACCTCGGTTCAGCTTGATGGACTCGTTGTCAGCAACAATGGAAGCCTAGGAGCCACCGTTGGAAACAACTCAATCTGTACCCACCTCGACACGGAGACCATCGAGTGGCTCGAGGAGCACCTCGCGAGCGCCTACGCCGGCGCCGTGCTGCTCGTGACCCACGACCGCTACGTGCTCGACCGCGTCGTGACGCGCACCCTCGAGATCGCCGACGGGGCGCTGCACAGCTACGCCGGCGGCTGGAGCGCCTACCTCGAGGCCAAGGCCGAGCGCGAGGCCCACGAAGACCGCGTGGAGTCGAACCGGCAGAACTTCCTCCGCCGGGAGCTCGACTGGCTCCGCCGCTCCCCGAGCGCGCGGCGCACGAAGGCCAAGGCGCGCGTAGGCAAGGCCGAAGCCGCGCTCGCCACCGACGGGCCGAACCGCGGCGGGAGCACGCTCTTTCGTCTCCAGACCGAGCGCCTCGGCAAGACCATTGTCGACGTGCGCGATCTGCGTCTGGAGATCGCCGGCATGCGTCTCGTCGACGGCCTCGAGCTGCGCCTCCAGCCCGGCGAGCGCATCGGCATCGTGGGCCCCAACGGCGCTGGCAAGACGACGCTGCTTCGGGCGCTCGTCGGCGAGCTCGAAGCGACGGCAGGCGAAGTGGTGGTCGGCAAGCGGACGCGCTTCGCCTACTTCGATCAGCGCCGGAGCGGCCTCGACGACGACGCCTCCATCCAGGAGAACGTCGCCCGCGACGGCAAGGACAAGGTCATCGTCGGCGACCAGCAGGTCGACGTGCGCTCGTACCTGATGCGTTTCCTCTTCCGGCCCGAGCGGCTCAAGGAGAAGGTGCGCGGCCTCAGCGGCGGCGAGCGAGCGCGCGTCGCCCTGGCGAGACTGCTCCTCGAGCCGGCGAACGTGCTCGTGCTCGACGAGCCCACGAACGACCTCGACGTGCAGACCCTCGGGGCCCTCGAGCAGATGATCGTCGACGTGAACGCCACGGCCTTCGTGGTGAGCCATGACCGCTACTTCCTCGACCGGGTGGCGACCTCGATTCTCGACTTCGAGGGCGGCGGCAAGGTCACGCGCTACGTGGGCGACTACGACACCTTTCGGCGCCTGAAAGCCCAGCGCGAGAGCGAGCGCCGTGCCGCGGCGGCGCCCAAGAAGAAGCCGGCGAAGCCGCGCGCTCCGGCGCCGCCCAAGGCCGGGCTCAGCTCGAAGGAGAAGCGCGAGCTCGAGAAGCTGGAGGGCCGCATCGAGGCGGCCGAAGCGACGCTCGCGACCCTCGACGCCGAGCTCTCGGACCCGGCGCTCTACGCCGAGCGCGCCGCGGAGGCGCCCGCGCTGACGGCCCGCCGCGAAGCCCTCGCCACGGACCTCGAGGCGCTCATGTCCCGCTGGGAAGCGCTCGAGGAAAAGAAATAAGGAGAAGCCGGCGCCCCCGCCGTGCCTAGGCGGTCCTCGCGCTCTGCCATAGCGCGCCGCTACGGTGGTCGCCATGGGACTGCAGGAGATGACGTGTCCGGGCTGCGGTGCGAACGCCGGACCGGTCGAGGAGGGCGCGGCCTTCACGTGCCCGTACTGCGGGACCGTGGCGCGGGTGCCGCGGAGTCCTGCCGCGGATCCAGCGGCTCCGGCGCCCGCCGCAGGTTCCGCGCGCGTCGCCATGATGGCGGCCGCGGCGCTCGGCGTCGCGGCCGTGGGCATCGCGTCGGCGGCGTCCATCGCAGCCCGGGCGACCCCGCAGCCCGGCGCTCTCGCCCCGGCGCCCGCCCCCTCGCCTTCGGCGCGGCCGTCCTCGACGGAGCCGGGTTCGCTCGTGGACGCGCCGAACGCCCGCGCCGCGCGCCTCGATGCCATCGTACGTGTTTGCTTCAAACGCTACGACGCACGCGTCCTCGCGAGCCGCGCGCGCTACCGGTCCTGGGTCGACTTCGAGGAGGGTCCTCGGGCCCGCGCGCGGCACGTCTACGGCCTCTACACCTTTGCGGACCCGACGACGTGCGCCGAGAGCGTCGCGGCGGCCGCTCTGCTGGCGCCGCTCGATGCGGCCCTCGACGTCCCGGCGCGCGCCTACGTGCGAGCCCTCGAGGCGCTCCATCCGGTCGTAGAAGAGGCGAACCGCTACTACGACCGCGGCGACTACGAGGACGACGCGATGGCCCGCGGAAGGGCGCTCCACGGCTCGCTTCTCGAGCGCTTCGACGGCTACCTCGCCGCGCGTGAGACGCTGCTTCGGGCCGTGGAGCCACGGCTCTCGGCCGCGCTCGCGGGGGTGGCTGGCGGGCTCGCCGCCGGTGACGTACGGGGCCGGCTCGTCGTGGACACGCTTCGAAGCGCTCGAGAGCTCGCCGGCATGGCGAACGTGCCGTGGCGGGAACTCGAGCGCATCGACGGCGAAGCGTTCGAGGTGACGGTGGAGGGCTACCAGCGCCAGCTCGACGAGCTCGAGGCCCTCGGTCTCGATGGCGGGCCGGACCTCGGGCCTTACCTCCAGTCGAGCCAGGCCTTCGCGCAGGCGCTCTCCGCGCTCCGGCGGCGCGTGGAGCGCGGGGGCGGCTGGTCCACGGGCAACCGCATGATGCTCTCCGGCGTCGCGTCCCATTGGATGGTCGAGGGAGCGCCGGGCGCCGCCATGGCGAGGTACGCGGACATCGATGTGCCGCCGACGCTTCCTCCTCTCCTCCCCATGGCGCCCGTGGAGATTTTCACCGAGCCCTACTGAGCTTGGAGGTCCCCGACAGCCCTTTCGGCCAGTGCCCATCGGTGCCGTCGCGCGTCACCCTGCTCGGCAGCGCCCCGCGTGGTGTGCATTCGCTTCCGTCGGTTCGCGTGTTGCGGCTCGCCTCGGGGTGTGAGCGCATGTGGGTGCATGCAGCACCCGACGCCGCTTGGCGCTATCCTCGGGAGTGGATGAGCAACGTGGGCGACGGTCGTGAGAGCAACGTTCTGACCGACGCGTCGGCGATGACGACGCGCGTCCGGGCCGACCGCGCCATGGACGCTGGGACGCCGCTCTCGATGCGCCTCGTCTTCGCACCGGCCGCGGTGCCCGCGCGGCACTGGCATGTCCCGAAGCTCCTCGACGGCACGAAGCTGAAATTCGGGCGCTCGAGCAGCCAGGTCGACGTGACGCTCCCGGACCCCGCGCTCTCCCGCGTGCACTTCGAGATCCGCCCGGGCATGGCCGGCATTCCCTTCGTACGGGACCTGAAGAGCAACAACGGAACCTATCTCCGCGGCGTCCGCCTGGACCCGGACAAGGAGATGCCCCTCGCCCAAGGGGACGTGCTCGCCGCGGGCGATTGTCTCTGGGCCGTCGACGGTGAGGTCGATCCCGAGTCCCTGCCGGCCGTTGCCGAAGCCCGGGGCGCCGACGTGCCCGAGGTCGTCGGCCAGGCGCCGCTCACGGAACGCCTGCGGCAAAGTATTGCCACCGTCGGTCCCCTCGAGGACGCCGTGCTGCTCCTCGGGGAGACGGGCACGGGCAAGGAGGTCGCGGCGGCGGCCATTCATCGGCTCTCCGAGCGCCGCGGCCCTTTCGTTCCCGTGAACTGCGCCGCCATCCCGCCGGAGCTCGCGGAGGCGACGCTCTTCGGACACGTGAAGGGCGCCTTTTCGGGCGCCACAGGCACGAGCGAGGGCTTCTTCCGGCGAGCCGACGGGGGGACGCTTTTTCTCGACGAGCTCGGCGAGCTCCCGATGGCCATGCAGGCGAAGCTCCTCCGTGTCGTCGAGAACGGCGAGGTATGGCCCGTCGGGGCCACCAGGGGGCGAAAGGTCAACGTCCGGCTGGTCGCCGCCACGAACAAAGACCTCGGCGGCGACGGATTCCGTGACGACCTACTGATCCGCCTCTCGGACTGGACGCTGCACCTCCCGCCGCTCCGCGACCGGGTCGGCGACGCCGTGGTGCTCCTCGCGCATTTCCTGCGGGCCGACGGCGGCCCCACGTCCATCGAGCCCGAGGCCCGCGAGGCTGTGGCCCTCTACGCCTGGCCCGGGAACGTGCGCCAGCTTCGTAAGCTCGCCGGCCGGCTCAAGACCCTCGTCCCCGCGGGCGGCGCGGTGCGCCTCGAGCATCTCATCCCGAAGAAGGTGCAAGCCCCGATCCGCGCCCGGGTGGCCGCGGAGGCGGCCCGGCTTCAGGCCGAGCGGGAGGAGGGGACGCCGGGGCGGGAGCGCATCGTGTCCGCGCTCGCCGAGGCCCGCGGGAACGTTACGCGCGCCGCCGAAGCGAACGGCTGGCACCGGACGCAGCTCTACCGCTGGCTCCGGCGCTTCGACATCGATCCCCGGGACTACCGGTAGCGGGTCGAGGGACGGGACGGACGGCCGAGCCCCCGCGGCGCAGGGCGCAACGGAGGCTCGGAGCGGGTAGGCCGTCGCCGAGGGAGACCACCCGGCGAGTCGGCGCGGTGCTTCAGTCGGCGCGAGCGAAGGCCCTGAGACCGGCACTCACCTCGAGGCGCATGGCGAGCGGCTCCTCGAGGGACCGCCACACGAAGGGCGCCTGGCGGCTCGTCGACTGGAGCAGGTCCGGGCGCACGGACGGGCAGGCCTGCACGCAGCTGCCGAAGGTCGCGGAGCCGACCGTGACCTCCATGGTCCGTACGGCGACGAAGAGCAGCTCGCCTTCCGAGAGCGTGAGCCCGGTCGGAAGCTCGACGCGAACCACGCCGTCAGGACCGGCGACCACGGTGCTCTCATAGGTGTCGGCGGGCGGCTCGCTTGCCGGGAAGGCGGCGCGGTCGCTCCACACGCGAACGTGGAAGGGCGCCGTCGGGTCGCAATCGTAGGCGGCGGTCGCGCCGAAGCCCGCGGCATGGAAACGCAACTCCTCCATGGTCGCCGGGTAGGCCGCCGGACGCAGCGTCGAGACGAACATGGGGCCTCCGTCGGCGGTCAGCGCCGCCTCCTGGCCGTCGCAAGCCGGGAGGGACCGGCCCACCGTCGAGTTCTCGGAGGTGCCGGTCCATGCCGAGGCGCCTTCGGTGGGGTCGCCGGGTGCCGCGAGGCTCGGCTGGCTCGCGCCGAGGCCGGTCAGGATCAGGGTCAGTGCCATCAGGTTCTGCTTGGTCATCGTGGTCTCCTTCCCGGCTTTGCCGCCCCCTCGGGCCTCGTCGCCGGCACCGCGATGCCATTGCAGAGACCGGGCCAACGAAAATGGCGCGGCTCGCACCATGGGCGCCCGAAAACTCAATGATATCGAGAGGAAAGCCCGGGGGAGGTGACTCGCCGGGTGTCGCGCGATTCGGGATGCGTGACGGTCCCGCGGGTCCGTGTCGGTGCGCTGTGACGGTGACGCCGAAGCGTGTGTCGGCGCGGCCCAGGGCGTGACGGTCGCGGCGGTCGCCGGCGTGTCGCCATCGTTTGCCGAAGCGTCGATGCGCCTGAGCTCGTTCGACGCACGAGGATGCGGGAGCATTAATATCAACTTCTGTTCTAAGTTCTTTCATATAGGCTTGGTTTGGTTCAATCGGTATCGGATATTAAGAGACCGCAAAAGCG
>JBCCAW010000829.1:0-1807 GCA_039814655.1 Myxococcota bacterium
CATCGCGCTCACGGATGAGGACGACTGCTCGACCTTCGAGCCGGACCTCTTCAACCCCTCGTCGACGCGCTTCACCGCGACCTTCGAGCTCTTGCGCGAGCTGCACCATGCGCCGCGGCGGGAAGGCGAGGCCACGGCCCGGCACGTTGCAGGACGGCGTAAGCCGGTTCGCGTTGTCCGGGTCGACCTCTTCCTGCATCTCCGGGGCGCCGAGGATCGCGTCGTAGTCCGTGGGCTCGTCCGTCCCCGGCGCGAGACGCACGGGAATGCCCACGATGGCTGCGTACACGAGCAGGCCCGGGTTGTTCGGCCGAAGCGCCAGAAGCCCGTCGCGGAAGCGGCTGATGGGATGCACGGCCTCCGGGAAGTTGAAGCAGCGCAGGTTCAGGTCGCCGGTGAAGCGCGTCGACGAGGGGTTGAAGAGGTCCGGCTCGAAGGTCGAGCAGTCGTCCTCATCCGTGAGCGCGATGACCACGAGCAGGCTGTTCGGGCGCACGAAGCTGTCGTCGGCGTCGTCGTCGGGGTCGCCGGAGCCCGGGATGCTGTTGGCCGTGCCGTTGCCCGGCGTGTCCTCCTGGAAGGTGAGTGACGAGCTCGCCGGCGTCACGGCCTTGAGGATCGAGTCGAGCTGCTGCTCGAAGCCGCAGCCGTCCGTTCCGAGGCCCTGCGCCACGCAGCTCACGTCCACGGCGAGCTGAGAAACCGCCGCGGCGACGGTCGCGTCGTCGGCGGTCGGGTCCCGCTCGAACTCGAAGAAGCTCGGGTAGGAGCTCATGCAGCGCGTGTCCGCCGCGTCACCGCGGTTGATGAGCAGGCCGTCGTCGCCGAAGCGCGAGTCGGTGCAGGTCGGCACGCGGAAGCCGCCCGTGCCCATGTCCGAGGTGATGACGCCGACGCGCAGGCTGCGCACCGGCGGGAAGTCGCGAATCACGGCGCCCGTGTCCGGGTTGAGCAGCTCACCGGAGGCGAGGGTCCGGACGAGCACGGGGATCTCGTCGGCGAGGGACGCCTGCTCCTCCTGCATCGAACCCGAGTTGTCGATCATGAACAGTAGGTCGACTTCGTCGACGGTGTCGATGTCGATGTCGTCCTGCGAGACCGAGAAGGTGCAGGGGTTGAGCGGGCGCAGCTCGCGTTCGGAGCATCCCCAGAGCGCCGCGATGGCAGCGAGGGAAGCCACGAGGGCGAGGCGGGGCGAGGAGAGGGAGTGATTCATGGTGTTCCAGGCGCTTGAGCCGCGCGAGGCTGCGGCGGCGGAGAGGTCCGACATCGCCGCGGCGGAAGCGGCGGTACTTTAGCAACGGGATTCGGGGAGGATCAACGGCCGTGATGAGGGTCGTCGCACCCTGCTGGCCTGAGGCTCGGCGTGAGAGTCATGCGAGCGCCGTGCCAGTCGACGGGAAGCGCGATAGGGGGAAATTGGCCGACGATCGCGCCCGGGCCCGCCGTGTCATCTTGGCGCATCCGAGGGCATTGCCAACCCCGTTGCCTCCGCACGCTCCCGCGCACGCTAACTCCGCACGCTCGCGCCGCAAGACTTGCGGGCTAGCGATGGCGAGCGCTATGAAATCTTTTATGGCGCGACGCGTGTTGGTGGCAGAAGACGAGGAGAACCTCCGCCTCGTCTTGAAGACCCTGCTGAAGAAGCACGGCTACGAGGTCGAGACGGCGGAGAGCGCGGAGCGGGCGCTCGAGGGCTTGGGCGCCTTCGATCCGGACTTCGTGATCGCAGACGTGCGCATGCCGGGCATGAGCGGCATCGAGCTCTGCCGCGAGCTCGGCGCCCGGGCGCTCGGGGTCCGGGATC
>JBCCAW010000700.1:0-2819 GCA_039814655.1 Myxococcota bacterium
CGTCGAGGCCGAAGCCCCAATGCCGCGACACCCCGCGCGGCCAGCGTGGAGAATGTCACGCGGCGGGGAACTCCACCAGCCTCCGGAAGGTACCCACGCGCTCCTCGATGTCCCCGGCGCCCAGCGTGAGCAGCTCGGCGACGCCGATTCCGGCCACGCAGCGGCTCGCCAGCGTCGAGCCGTGAATGACCGCGGCCTTGAGCGACGCGGGGTCGACGGCGTCGCGTCCGGCGAGGTAGCCGAGAAACCCCCCGGCGAAGGAATCGCCCGCGCCCGTCGGGTCGACGGCGGCCAAGGGGAAGGCCGGCGCGCTGAACATCTCCTCGCCGGCGAAGAGCCAGGCGCCGTACTCGCCCTGCTTGATGACGAGGCTCTTGGGCCCGAGGTTCAGCAGATCGCTCGCCACGTGCACCAGGTGATGGCGCCCGGAGAGCTGCCGCGCCTCCTCGTCGTTGATGACCAGCACGTCCACGCGCGGCAGCAGCTTCATCAGATCGTCCCGGGCTCCATCGATCCAGAAGTTCATGGTGTCGGCCACCACGAGCTTCGGGTTCCGAACCTGGTCGAGCACCTTGAGCTGAAGCGCCGGGGCGATGTTGCCGAGCATCACGTAGGGCGTGTCCCGGTAGGACTCGGGGATCTCGGGCATGAAGTCCGCAAAGACGTTCAGCTCGGTCTTGAGCGTCTCCCGGCTCGTCAGGTCGTCCGTATAGCGACCCTCCCAGTGGAAGGTGAGGCCGTCGGCGACGCTCAGGCCCTCGAGGTCGATGCCCCGGTCCTCGAACATCGCGATGGCCTCCTTCGGGTAGTCCCGGCCGACGACGCCCACGAGGCGCACATCCGCGAAGTGGCTCGCCGCGAGGGACGCATAGGTCGCCGCGCCACCGAGCACCTTCGGGTGCGTTCCGAGCGAGTTGTGAAGGGTGTCGAAGGCGACGGAGCCAACGACGAGAATGGGCTGCTTGGCGCTCACGCGCTCTCCTCTCGAGGGTTCGGTGGGGCCGCCATGAGCCCCAAAAGGGATGGGGTCAGAGGTACTTGCCGAGGAGCGGCGCGAGCTTCGCCTTGGCCTCCGGCGTGATGCGCGCCGGGTCCGTGAGGATGGCGTGCTTCAGCGCGGAGCTCGCCGGGCTCGCCGCCGGGTCCGGCAGGCGCGTGGCCACGGCGCGCAGGATGGCCTTCGCCGTCTGAATGTTGCCGCGCATCACCGCGAGCACGGCCTCGACGGACACGGAGGCCTCGCTCTCGTGCCAGCAGTCGTAGTCCGTCGCGAGGGCAAGCGTCGCGTAGGGCAGCTCGGCCTCGCGCGCGAGGCGCGCTTCCGGGAGGTTCGTCATGCCGATCACCGCCACGTCCCAGCTGCGGAAGGTCTGCGATTCGGCGCGCGTGGAGAACTGCGGCCCTTCGATGCACACGTAGGCGCCGCCCCGGTGCACCGTGGCCCCCACCTCTTCGGCGGCGGCATGAAGCGCCCCCTGGAGCGCCGCGTCGACGGGCTCGGCGAGCTCCACGTGGGCCACGACGCCCACGTCTTCGAAGAAGGTGTTCGCCCGCGAGCGCGTGCGGTCGATGAACTGGTCCGGGAGCACCATGTGGCCCGGCGCGATCTCCTCGCGCATGGAGCCGACGGCGCTCACGCTGATGATCTGCTCGGCGCCGAGGGCCTTGAGCGCCAGCAGGTTCGCCCGGTAGTTGATCTGGTGCGGCGGGATGCGGTGGCCCCGGCCGTGGCGCGGCAAAAAGAGGAAGCGCTGGCCGGCGAGGGTGCCGGAGACGATGACGTCCGAGGGCTCCCCGAAGGTCGTCCGGACCGTGTGTTCCTCGGTGTTCTCGAGGGCCTCCATGGCGTAGAGGCCGCTGCCTCCGATGACGCCGACGGTGCGCTGGCTCATGGGCCGTGCCCTACCACAACGGAGCGGAAGCGCCCGCGCCGCGCCCGTGGGCGCCTCTGGGAGCCGGCCCTCCCAGGCGCGCCAAGGAGCTCTGCGCGCCGAACGCGACCGGAGCGCCGCGGACGCCCGGGTCGCATGCCGGGGCGGGGGTACTCTAGGGTCTCGGCGTGGCGAACCTCGACGTCTACTTCGACTTCCTCTCCCCCTACGCCTACCTCGGCTGGCATGGCGCCAAGCCGCTGGCCGCGGAGCACGGGCTCTCGCTCCGGCCGCGGCCCGTGCTCTTCGCCGCGCTCCTCGGGGCCCATGGGCACAAGGGGCCGGCGGAGATCCCTCCCAAGCGCCTCTGGGTCTTCAAGGAGACCTTTCGCCGTGCGGCACTTGCCGGCTTGCCCTTCGGTCCTCCGGAGAGCCACCCCTTCCGGCCGCTCCTGGCGCTCCGCTGCGTGCTCGCGGCGCCGGAGGCCCAGCGTCCTGCGCTCGTCGACCGCCTCTTCGCGGAAGCCTGGGGCGGCGAGGCCAGCCGGGGCCTTCAGGACCCGGAGACCGTCGCCCGCCGCGCTCACGAGGCCGGTCTCGACGGCGCGGCGCTCGTGGCCGCGGCCGGCTCGGACGCGGTCAAGGCCTCGCTCCGCGCGGAGACCGAGGCGGCGCTGGCCCGCGGCGTCTTCGGCGTGCCGACCTACGCCGCCGGGGACGAGCTCTTCTGGGGCTACGACGCGCTCGACCTCGTCGCCCTCCACCTCGACGGGAAGGACCCCCTCGACGCGGCCGCCCTCGAGGCCTGGGCGGACCTGCCGGCGTCCGCGCGCCGGGCCCACTCCTGAGGCCGTGTTCGCGGCGCGAGGCCTCAGCCGCCGAGCTTGGCGATCTCCCGGCTTCGCGCGAGGAGCACGACGGCCGTGAGCGTGGCCAAGGCCGCGGCCA
>JBCCAW010000132.1:0-12049 GCA_039814655.1 Myxococcota bacterium
CCCCAAGAGGAAGCAATCGATTTACGAAGCAAGTACTGTAACAGTAACGTGCAATTTTTAGCAAAAAGATTAATTGATGTGACTGACTGGTTACTTAATAAGCCTAATCATCACCGAACCCGAGGCGCTCGGGAGCTTCCGGGGACCGCTCCTCGGCATCTTCGGCAACGACGACGCGAGCATCCCGCCGGAGACCGTGGACGCCTTCGGCGAAGCCCTCGCCCAGGCCGGCGTCGACCACCGGCTGCTCCGCTACGACGCGAGCCACGCCTTCGCCAACCCGTCGAGCGCCCGCTACGACGCGGTGGCCGCGGAGGCGGCCTGGACGGAGGTGCGGTCCTTCTTCGCGGCGCACCTGGCCGAAGGAGCGGGGTCCGCCGAAGGAGCGACGCGGCTGTAAGGGCGCGCACGGCGTACGTCGCCAAGCGCCCGAGGCCGTGTTACCGCCCCAGCATGATTTTCCCGTCCTTGCGTTCTGCGCGGCTCCGCGCCGGATGGACGGCGCTGTGCTGCGCCCTGCTCGCCTTCGCCGCATGCGACGACGGCACGATGAGCGCGACGAGCGGCGGAGGCCGGGCGCCCGGCGCGCCGCTCCTCGATCTCGGCACCGGTGGCGGCGATACGCCCGGCGGCGGCGTTGGCGGAGGCGCCGTGGACCCCGGCAGCGTGACCATCCCGCCGGAAGAGTACTGCGCTCCGGCGGCGAGCTGGGCCGGCACGGACACGGAGCTGGAACTCGAGGTGGTGCGCATCGTCAACGAGCGACGCGCCGTGGGCGGCAACTGCCCCGATGGCAGCTCCCACGGCCCGAGCTCGCCGCTCGCCGTGAACGGCGTACTGACCTGCGCCGCGCGGATCCACACGCTGGACATGAACGCGCGCAGCTACTTCTCCCACGTGAGCCCGGAGGGCGGGAGCCCCGGGGACCGGCTCGCCCAGGCGGGCTACGCCGGCGGCGGCTGGGGCGAGAACATCGCGCGTGGCTACCCCACGGCGGAGGCCGTGGTCGACGGCTGGATGTCCAGCACCACGGGGCACTGCGCGAACATCCTGAACGCCGGCTTCCGCAGCATCGGCGTCGGGCACCAAGACACCACCTGGACCCAGGTCTTCGGGCGCTGAGAGCACGTCGCCGGGCTCCGCTTGCGTCGCGAGCGAGCCTTGCTAAGCCTCGCGGCCCCGGCGGCGCTTGGCGGACGAGTCAGCGGCGGGCGGATACGAAGGCAAACCGAAGATGGCCGTTCCGAAGCGAAGGAAGTCGCGCATGCGCCGCGACCAGCGCCGGGCTCACCACGACAAGGTGAGCGCCCCGACGCTCGTCGAGGTGGAGTACAACGGGCAGATCGTCGTCGTCCCCAAGCGGATCGCGAAGGCCCTGCCCTACCTGACGGAGCGGGAGCTCCAGAACCTCGGGGTAGAGCTGTGAAGGTCCTGAACTCGCTCAGCAGCGCGAAGAAGCGTCACCCGGACTGCCGCGTCGTGCGGCGCCGGGGCAAGGTCTATGTCATCTGCAAGTCGAACCCGCGCTTCAAGGCGCGCCAGGGCGGCGGCAAGAAGAAGTGACCCCGGGCCCCTTCGCGGGCCGCCGACGTCGAAGCCGCGTGAGCTCCGCTCGCGCGGCTTTCGTCATTCTTGGCTTCCGGCATCGCCGGCTCCCGGCATTTCTGGCTCCGGGCGAGCGGGCCTGCTAGTGCGCGGCCGTGGCGGAAGCTGAGCGGCGCGTGCGCATGAGCCGGGGCCGCATGTTCGCGGCCTTCCTGAGCGTCGCCCTGGGCGGACCGCTGCTCGTGGCCCTGCTCTTTCCCGACGTCTGGGAGACGCCGAGCGAGCTCACCTTCTTCGTCTACGTGCTGCACCAGCTGCCCGTGCTGCTGGCCACGCTCTTCGTGCAGGGCCCCCTGCTCAAGCAGCCCGTGCTGGGGCCCCTCGGCTTCACGGGCAGGCCGAATCGCTGGTGGCTCGTGGCCTGGCTCGCGCCGGTGGCCATGCTCGCCGTGGCCCTCGCCGTCGGTGCGCTGCTCGGCGATGCGCCGGCGCTCACCACGGAGGACTACATCGCGCACCGGCGCGCCGGCCTGGACCCGGCGCTGCGGGAGAGCTTCGCGCAGGCGCTCGTCGATAGCCCCCCCTCGAACCCTCTCCGCTACGTGCTGAACGCCCTCCTGGTGGGCCCGCTCTTCCCTCTGCTCATCGCGCTCTTTACCGAGGTCGGCTTCCGCGGCTTCCTCTTTCGCGAGGTGCAGGGCGGCTTCTGGCGCCGCAGCGCGCTCATCGGCCTCGCGGAGGCCGCCTTTCTCGCGCCCCTCGGGGCCTTCGGCTACCAGTTCCCGGGAGAGCCTCTGCTCGGCGCCGTGCTGCTCGGCGCCTGGGCGATGCTGGCGTCGCCGGCGCTCGTCTACCTCCGCGTGCGCTCCGGCAGCGTCCTCGCCGTGGCCCTCTTTCGGGGCACGCTCTTCGCGCTGACGACGGTGGCCGCCGACCTGAGCGGGGCCTCCGCGACGCTGCGGCCCTTCTACGGCGTGGCCGGTTTCGCTGCGCTCGCCGTGCTGCTGCTCGCCTTCTTCCTGCACGACCGCCGCGCCGAGGCGAGGCTCATGAGCCCCGGCGCGCCGCCGCAGGGGAAGCCTGCCGGAAACTGAGCCGGAGCAACGCCCCTCCCCCTCGAGAGCGCACGGAAAACCTACAGAAGCCGCGGCGCTCGCCGTAATCCGGGGAGCGCCCTCTGCTTGGCGCCTGGAGCGCAGGACGAATGGACCTCAGTGAGCTGCACATGCTGGTGGAAGCCCTTGGCGAAGAAGTCGTCGCCGGGCTCCTCGAGATTTTCCTCGGCGATTCGATGGAACAGCTCGACGTGATCCGGGGCCACCTGGGCACCGGCGACCTGCAGTCTCTCGGGCGCGCCGCGCACACGCTCAAGGGCAGCTCGCTCAACATGGGCGCAGCGGAGCTCGCCAGCGCCTGCGCGGCGCTCGAGAAGGCCGAAGACGTCGAGTCGGCGCGCGGCCTCTTTCCGGAAGTCGAAGCGCAAGCCGCCAACGTGCGCGAGGTCTTCGGCGCGGAGCTCGCCAAGCTCCAGGCAAGCGCGGCCTGAGCAGAAGCGGCGCTGTCGCCTCCGGGTGCGGCGAGCGGTTCAGGTGAAGCGCGTCACGTGAAGCGCTTCCACTTGGTCATCTCGGCCTCCTGGAAGGCGCCGTAGCGCCCCTGGAGCCGAATGACCTCGCCGTAGGGCGTCGGCATGTTCTGCGCGAGGGCCAGCAGCACGCGCCCGGTGGCTTCGGCGTCACCGGCCGCGCGGTGCGCTTGCTCGAGGGGAATGCCGAAGTGAGCGGCCACGTCGCCCAGCTTGCGGCTCTTTTGATCCTTCAGGATCTCCCGGGCCCAGACGAGCGGGTCGAGCCAGACCACGTCCTCGCGAAGCGCCGGCGGCGCGTCGTCGCTCGGGCGCCAGCCGGGCACGCGTCGGGCTTCGGCGTGCAAAAAGCCCCGGTCGAAGGCTGCGTTGTACGCCACGGGCAGCCGGCCCTCGAGCATCTCCAGGAGCCGCGGCAGCACCTCGGGAAAGCGCGGCGCGCCGCGGAGCTCCTCGTCCGTGATGCCATGCACGGCCCGGGCCTCCTCGGGTACGGGCACGCCTGGGTCCACGAGCAGCCCCTCGCGGAGACGCACCTCGCCGCCCTCGAAGACCACCACGCCGACCTCGAGGATGCGGTCACTCTCCGGGTCCGTCCCGGTGGTCTCGAAGTCGATGACGACGAAGGGCAGGTCTGTCCACCGCGCGCCCGCGTCGACCTCGGCCATGAGACCCGGGACGTTGCGAATCGCGCGCGCGATGAGGTCCGCGATGCCCGGATAGTGACGGCCGGTGGGAAAGCAGCCGAGACTCGCGCTTCGCATGCTGCGGGGCTAGCGCAGAGCGCCGGTGCCGGACAAGCGTGAAGCGCGAGCGGCGCGACGAAGGCCTCGGCCCGAAGGACCGCTCCCCCCGCTGCCGGACCGCCCCATGCCCAGCTACCGCACCCGCTTTGCCCCTTCGCCGACGGGAGAAATGCACCTCGGCCACGCGCGCACGCACCTGGTGGCCTGGATCCGCGCCCGGGCCAGCGGTGGACGCATCGTGATGCGCATCGACGATCTCGACCCGCCGCGGGTCCGTCCCGGCGCCGCCGAGGCGCTTCTCCGGGATCATGAATGGCTCGGCCTCGATTGGGACGAGGGTCCGTTCACGCAATCCGCCCCGGAGCGGCAGGCGGCCTACCGGGAGGCCCTGCAGCGCCTCACCGAAGGCGGACACCTCTACCCATGCACCTGCAGCCGCCGGGAATGGATGGAGGTGGCGAGCGCACCGCACGGCGAGGGCCCGCCGCGCTACCCCGGGACCTGCCGGGACGGCCCCTCGCATCCCCGTCGACCGGCGGCGCTGCGCTTCCGCCTCGAGGGCCCCACGCCGCGCTTCGACGACGTCGTCTTCGGCCCGCGCGGGGGCACGGACGAGGGGGACTTCGTGGTGCGCCGCGCAGACGGGCTCGTGGCCTACCAGCTCGCCGTGGTCGTCGACGACCGGGACCAGCGCATCACGGAGGTCGTGCGCGGCGGGGATCTGTTGGCCGCCACGGGACTTCAGCGGGCGCTCTTCGCGGCCCTGGGGGCGCCGGCGCCGGCCACGCTCCACGTCCCGCTCGTGCTCGGCGAGCACGGGGAGCGGCTGGCGAAACGGAACGGCGCCCGGGGCATCGCGGCCTACCGCGCGGCGGGCTGGCGCCCGGAGGATCTGCTCGGAATGCTCGGGGCGTCCCTGGGCCTGACGGCGCCGGGAGCCCCGGCGACGCTCGCGGAGCTCCGGGCCCAGGCGCCGGCGCTCGCGGCGGCCCTTCCGCGGCAACCGGTGCGGCTCCCGGCCGCGGACGCCGGGCCGGGCTGACCACTCAAGGCTTGGTCTCCGCCGTCGATGAACGTTGACGGGTATGAGCGCCGTCCCCGAGCACGCCGTGGAGCCGAAGCTGGCCAAGGCCGCGTGGATCGAGATCACCCGGCGGACCTCGAAGGCCACCTTTGGCTTCCCGGCCCTCGCGGCGCTCGTGGCCATCGCGTCGCGCGGGACACGCTGGGAGCCCTTCGCCTGGCCCGTGGTGGCGGTCGTTCTGGTGGTCTCCGTGGTGCGCCACGCCTGGTTCCGCCATCTGCTGGCGGCACCGGAGCAGCGCGTGACCTTCCGGCGTCTCCTCGCGCCGCTGGTCCTGCCCGCGTCGTGCTTCGGCTTCGGCGTCGCCGGCATCTGGCTCATCGCGCCCTCCACGACGGGGGCGTGGTTCGCGCTCTTCACCGTCGCGGGCATCGCAGCCGGCGCCACGAGCAGCGTGGCCGCGGACCGGCGCCTCCACGGCCTGCTGCTCTCGGCCCTCGTGCTGCCCATCGCGCCGGCAGCGCTGGTCACGGGCCTGCGCCGCGGCAGCTCCATGCTTCTCCTCGAAGCCAGCATGGTGGTGGTGTTCTTCGGCTTCTTGCTGCGCGAGAGCGCCGAGGCCAACGCCGCGTTCATGGCGAGCCTTCGTCAGCGCCACGAGCTTGAGCGGGCCAAGGAGGCCGCGGAGGACGCCGGGCGCGCCAAGATGCAGTTCCTCGCGAACATGAGCCATGAGCTCCGGACGCCGCTCAACGGCATCCTCGGTCTCACGGAGCTAGCGCGGGGCGACGCGCGCGACGCCACGCTCATCGAGCGCCTCGATCTCGTGCACGCGAGCGGCGAGTCGCTCCTCGCGCTGCTGAACGACATCCTCGACTTCTCGAAGATCCACGCCGGCCAGATGCACTTCGAGCAGGTGGCCTTCGCGCCGGCCTCGCTCTTCCGGCAGGTGGGCGAGCTCCACGCGGTCGTGGCCCGGAAACGGGGCCTCGCGCTCCGCACCACCGTGGACCCGGCGCTGCCCGCCTTGCTCCGCAGCGACCCCACACGGCTGCGGCAGGTGCTCTCGAACCTGCTCGGCAACGCGGTGAAGTTCACCGAAACGGGCGAGGTGCATCTCGACGTGCGCATGGACCAGGGCCAGGGCCAGGGCGACGACGTGGGGGTCCGCGTCGAGGTTCGGGATACGGGCGTGGGCATCCCGCCCGAACGCCACGCAGCCATCTTCGACCCGTTCACGCAGGCGGACGCCTCCACGACCCGGCGCTTCGGCGGCACGGGCCTGGGCCTGACCATCGCGCGGAAGATCGCGCTCGGGATGGGCGGCGACCTCACGGCGACGAGCACCGTGGGCGAAGGCTCCTGCTTCGCTTTCACCTTCCGGGCCGGCGAGGCAGCGGCGGGCGAGGCGGCGCCGGCGGAGATGGCGGCGGCCACGTCCGTTGCGCCGCTGGCGTCCCGGCGCGTGCTGGTCGCCGAAGACAACGCGGTCAACGCCACGCTCGTGCGCCAGATGCTCGGCAAGCTCGGCCTCGAGGTGAGCGTGGTGGGCAACGGCGCCCTCGCCGTGGAGACGCAGCTCGCGGACCCGCACGATCTCGTGCTCATGGACCTGCAGATGCCGAAGATGGACGGCATCGAGGCCACGCTCGCGCTCCGCGCGGCGGAGACGGAGCGGAACTTGGCGCACGTGCCCATCGTCGCGCTGACGGCGCACGCGCTCCGGGAAGACGAGCGGCGCACGCGCGAGGCCGGCATGGACGGCTATCTGTCGAAGCCCGTCCGGCTTCCGGCGCTGCGCGAAGCCCTCGCGCGCTACTTGCCGGAGCGCGACGCGGCCCGCCTCGCGAGCTGAGCGCCGACGCCCGGCGCTTCCTTCAACGGGAGGAAGGGGGTCGCATTTCGAAGCCTGCTCGCCATACTGGCGAAATGACCCGCCTCGCGTCCCTCCTTCTCGTACTACTCCTCGCTCTCACCGCCGCTTGCGGCGAAGACGGCATGGACGGCTCCCTGGACATGGGCCCCGTCGACATGGCGACGGAGCCGGAGCTGGCGGACGAGCTCTTTGCGCCCGGGCCCTTCGCCGCGGGCTACCAGGAACGCCTCGAGGTCACCTACACACCCGTGGGCGGCACCGGCGAGCGCACCGTGCCGCTGAGCGTCTGGTACCCGGCGGACCCCGGGAGCGCCGAGGTGGTGACCTACCAGGTGGCGGGCCTTTCGTCCGTACAGGTCGCCGGGACGTCCCTCGATGCGCCGCCCGTCGCGGAGGGCAACTTCCCCGTCGCCGTGTACAGCCATGGCTCCGGCGGCCTCGCGCTCGTCGGCTACCCCTACGGCGAGCTGCTCGCGAGCCACGGCTGGATCGTCGTCGCGCCGGACCACGTCGGCAACACGGCCACGGACGGGCTGCTCGGGCGCCTCGACTCCTTCGTGCGCATCGCCTTGCACCGGCCCCAGGACGTGAGCGCGGCCCTCGATTGGCTCGAGGGCGGCGCGGCCGACGCAGGCCTCGACGGCGCCGCGGACCTCGATAACGTGCTCGCCTTTGGCCACAGCTTCGGCGGGTACACGACCTTCGCGGTGGCCGGGGCGGCCATCGACGGCGACGCGCTCGCGGCCGACTGCGATGCGCGCGGCGATTGCGACGAGTACACGCCGGAGGTGGTCGCGGCCTTCAACGCGGGGCTCGGCGACCCGCGCGTGGACGCCATCGTGCCCCAGGCGCCAGCGGTGGTGACGGCCTTCGCCGAGGGCGCGCTCAGCGGACTGAGCCAGCCGGTGATGCTCCAGACCGGCCGCCTCGACGCCACGACGACGCAAGAGGGTCAGGCCGTGCCCTTCTGGGCCGGGCTCGGGCGCGACGACGACGTGTGGGTGGAGATGCCCACGGGCGCGCACTTCACCTTCCTGACCATCTGCTCGGACCTGGACACGCCCACGCTGAACCTCTTCCAGCCCGACGCGACCATGGACGGCTGCAACGCCGAGGGGGAGATGACCTTCCTCCCGGATGCGGAAGCGGTGCCGGTGCTCGCGGCCTACCTGCTCGCCTACGCCCGGCTCCACGTGCTCGGGGAAGAGGCGCTGCGCGAGGTGGTGGAGGGCCCGGCGCTCGACGACCGCTTCGTGCTCACCGTGCCCTGAGCGCAAGGCCGCGTGGACCGTACGATGCGGGGTCTGCTACCGAGGATTTATGCGTTTGTCCGCTCTCGTGCTCGCCCTCGTGCTCTCGACCGGCTGTGAAGAGGGGCCCCTGCCGCTGAACGGAGACACGTGTGTGTACGGCGAGAAGCACCTCTCGTGGTCGACGCGAGGCATCGAGAACTGGGTCGTCCTCGTAGCGCCGGAGCCCGCCTGCCGAGCCGAAGCGCTCGCGTTCGTCGATGAGGTCTTGGCCGCCAGGAACGAGATCGTCGAGGCGCCGTATCGCTTGAGCTGGCGAGAGGCCGACGCGCCCTTTCCCCTCGACCACGAGGAGACGCTCCCACGCGCTCAGGCCGAGCCCGGGGCAGAGGACCTGGCCGGCGTGATCTCGGCCAATGTGTTCTGCGACCTCGAGAGCCCCCTGCCCGAAGCGCATGGGGGCCCGTCCTACGAGGCGCTCTTGTCGGCGGGTCTCCTCAACGCCGGTGAGCCGCGTGCCTTTCCGGGAGACACGTCGCTCTCCTACGGGCCGAGGGACGCCGAGGAGTACCTCCTTCGCGGGCTCTGGTTCGGAGACGCCGCGGCTCTCACCGAAGGACCGACCCCAGGCGTGGTGTACGTCGACGGGGACGGCCGACTCCTTTGCCTGTGGGAGGAGGTCTTTCGTCCCGGCGAAAGCGAGGTCGAGGATTGTGGGCTCCTGCCCGGGCGCACGCGCATCGACGATGACCCGACCCGGTGCCTGACGACCATGCAGCCCTCGCCGCCCGAGGGGCCCGGCCTGTACCCCGTGCCGGCCTACGAACGCGAACTCCGACGCGACGACCAACAATACGTGCGCGCGGAACCGACGGGCGGGTACCAGTTCTACGCGGGAACCGACTTCCGCGTCTCGTGCGTCACGCGGAACACCTGCGGGGACTAAGAGCGCCGCGCCGCGCGCTCCTCGCACACGCCTTCCGCGTGACGGAGCGGCGGCCCTCTGCGCTTCAGCTCGCCAGCACGACCATGGGCGTCGGGTGGTGCACGGCGTCGCGCTCGAAGCCCTCGGCGCGCGCCGCGTGCCAGGCGCGGGCGTAGCGCTCCGGGACCTGGTCGCCGAGGAAGGCGCCGGGCGCGACGTACTCGTAGATCTCGTCGTAGCGCTGAACCTTCGTCGGGCCGACGCGGCGGTGAATATGCCAGGGCCGGAGCGCCTCGTGATCCTCGAGGCCCGAGGCGCCGACGAGCTCCGCGAAGGCCTTGACCGTCGCCCGGTGGTACTGGGCCACGCGCTTGGCCTTGTCGCGCACGACGAGGCCGCGCTCGAGGGCCGGGTCCTGGGTCGCGACGCCCGTGGGGCAGTCGTTCGAGTTGCAGCGCCGGGCCTGGATGCAGCCGATGGCGAAGAGCATCGCGCGCGCCGCGTAGGCCCCGTCGGCGCCGATGGCGAGGAGCCGCGCCAGGTCGAAGCCCGTCGTCACCCGGCCGCTCGCGAGGACCTTCACCTGGTCCCGGAGCCCCGTCCCCACGAGGGCGTTGTGCACGAACACGAGCCCCTCGACGAGCGGCGTGCCCACGCTGTTCGTCAGCTCGAGGGGCGCCGCGCCGGTGCCGCCCTCGGCCCCGTCCACGGTGATGAAGTCGAGCACGGCCCCGGTGACGAGCATCGCCTTCAGGATGCAGAAGAACTCCCGGTGTTTGCCGACGCAGAGCTTGATGCCCACGGGCTTGCCGCCGCTGAGCGCCCGGAGCCGGTCCATGAAGAGCACGAGCTCGAGGGGCGTGTGGAAGGCCGTGTGGCCCGGCGGGCTGATCACGTCCTTGCCCATGGGCACGCCGCGGACGGCGGCGATCTTCGCCGTGAGCTTCGAGGCCGGGAGGATGCCGCCATGGCCGGGCTTCGCGCCCTGGCTGATCTTGACCTCGATCATCTTCACGGCCGGGTCCGAGGCTGTCTCCGCGAAGCGGGCCGGGTCGAAGTCACCCTCGGCCGTGCGCGCGCCGAAGTACCCGGTGCCGATTTGCCAGATGAGGTCTGCGCCCTGCCGGTGATGCTCGCTGATGCCGCCCTCGCCGGTGTTCAGCGCGAAGCCTGCGTCCGCGGCGCCGCGGCTCAGCGAGCGCACGGCCGCGCCGCTGAGCGCGCCGTAGCTCATCGCGCCCACGTTGAAGACGCTCGCCTCGTAGGGCTGGCGGCAGGCCGCCGAGCCGATGGTCACGCGCGGGTTCGCGCCGTGCGCCGCGCGCGCCAGCATCGAGTGGTTCATCCACTCGTAGCCCGCCGCGTAGACGTCGTGCTGGGTACCGAAGGGCACCGTGTCCCGGACGCCCTTGGCGCGCTGGTAGACCAGCGACCGACGCTCTCGCGGGTAGGGCGTTCCGTCCGTGTCGGACTCGATGAAGTACTGGTTGATCTCGGGCCGGACCATCTCGAGCAGGTAGCGCCCGTGGCCGATGACCGGGAAGTTCCGGCGGATCGTGTGGCGCGTCTGCGCCATGTCGTAGAGGCCGAGGAGCACGACGGGCGCGACCAAAGCCGCGACGACCATCGCCGTCACGGGAGCGACGGAGAAAAGACCGGCGGCGCCGCCGAGGCCGAGCGCGCTCGACGCGAGAAAGATGCCGCGGGGGGACATGGGTCCTGAAACACGGTGGAGATCGTCGTCACCTTGAGACCCCAAGCCGCCAGCCCCGCCCTTTGCCGCTGACCGGCACCGGCGAGGGCGCCTGCGCGGCGGCGGCGGTCACGCACGACGCGGCGCTGCCCACCAACGACCCTGCACCGGATCTCATCGAAGCTTCCCCCGACGGACCCTTCCTGTCGGACGGAGCTCGCCCGCCTCGAGCAGAGCAACGTCAGGGCGATGGCGGAGCGGGCGAGGTGGCAGCGGGTGAGGTGGCCTCGGCCCCGACCGCACTCACCCACTCGGTCTGCTCCGGCGTGAGCAGAAGGCCGCGGACGCGCGTGTCCTCCTTCCGCTGTTCGTTGCCCTTGTCGTCGAGGCTCAGGGTGACGTGGTGCAGGTCGAGCGTGTTGGTCTTCCCGCAGCCCGGGCAACGGAAGAGATCGACCTCTAGCCAGGTGGCCTCCCCGGGCCGGGCTCGCGGCAACTCGCGCAGGGCGGCGAGGTCGGCGGCAGCGATACGCGCCTCGAAGGCGCTCGTGTCCGGGGCGTCGTCGAGGGCGAGCACGCCCTTGTGTTCCTTGCACCAGGTACCGCAATGCTCGCAGAAGGGGTCGCCCACGGAGACCACGTAGCCGACGAGCAGGCTGAGCCCGAAGATGAGCAGTAGCTCGACGAGCCAGACCGCACCGAGCGCCAACCCCGAGACCTCGCTGCCGAAGAGACTCCACGCGCCAAGCTCGTAGACCTCGCCGATGAAGCCGAACATCACGTCGGGAACGAGCGCGTCGAGCACCGAGAGCTCGCCCTCGCTCAGCCGGTTGAGCCACACGGCCCAGTGCACGTAGTAGGCGACGAGGGTGCCGACGCCCACGAAGGCCAACGTGAGCAGCGTGCTCCGGACCTTCCCGGCGCGGAGCGCCTGCGCGATGGCGAAGCCGAGCAACGCACCGAAGACGGCGGTGAGGATCGCGTTCAGGTAGATGAGCGGGATGTAGAAGATCGCCGCGGCGTAGAGGGCGCCCAGCAGCGGCGAGACGCCGATGGCGACGAAGCCGAGCACCAGCCCGAGCGGCGTGGCCTGGCCGGAATGGGTGTAGGTCGGAGCTTTCTGCAGAGCCGTCATGCGCGGCGAGACTGACTCATCCACCGGGTCGCGAACAAGCGACCCCGGAGCCTCCCGTGAAGGAGGGTTAGGGCTGGCAGCTGGGGCAGAAGAAGATGTGGCGGCCGCCGGCGTCGATGCGCTCGATGCGCGTGCCGCAGCGGTGGCAGGGGCGGCCCTTGCGGCCGTAGACGAAGAAGCGGAGCTCCCGGCGGCTGCCCCCACGCTTCTTCACCTGGGCGAAGGTCCGCGCGTCGAGGGTGCGGCCGCCGGTCTCGTAGGCGCGCTGAC
>JBCCAW010000835.1:0-1771 GCA_039814655.1 Myxococcota bacterium
CGGCGATGCGCGACGCGGCGCCGGGATGGCGCACGAGCAAGGTCGCCAACGAGCTACCGTTCGCGGCCTCTTCGAGGAGAGCCCAGCGGCGCGCTTCCTCGGCGCCGCCCTCCACCATCCAGCGAAGGCGGTGTGCCGGCCGCTGTCCCACGGCGCCCGCGTCGTGCTCTCCGGCCCGGAGCGCCAGCGCGTCGAGAAGCAGGGGCACCAGCGGCTCCGGCGGCTCCGCCGGTAGGTCCCCCGTAGGCACCGGCCGCACCGTAGCCGGCGCGGTCGGCGCCGCGTCAGCGGCCTCCAACGCCTGCACGAGCCGGTCGACCCAGCAGGCGCGGCGTCCGCGCGCGTAGGCGTCGGGGCTGGCCCCCGCGGCCCGCAGCTCGCCTTCCACCAGCGCCCGGAGGTCGCCACCCTGCTTCAGCCCCTCGGCGACGCGGCCGGCGGCCTCGCCCGGGAGCAGACCCGCCCGCTCGAGGTGGTCGAGCACCGGGGCGTCGCCGGGTCCCGGCGAGAGCGCGACCACCGCGCCCTCCACGAACTGCAGGGCCCGCCCCCCCACCGTGACCTCGCCATCGGCGGCCCTGGCGTGCAGCTCCACGAGCGCCCGTGCTGCCGGGCTCGACACGAGCTCCATCGTGCGCGAACCGTATCAGAGCGGCGCGGCGGACCCGGACAATTCCGCAGTGTCTTGCGTGCGCGCCAGGTCTTGGGTGCGGGCGAGGCCTCGGCGGGCGGCGCCGGCCCGGGGCCCCGAGGGCCGGCTGGCCAAGTAGGCCCGGTAGAGGGCCCGGGCCTCCGGCGCCCGGCCGAGGCGTTCGTAGGCCTCCGCGAGGCCGAGATAGGCCGGGCCATGGTCCGCGCGGTGCGCGGGCCGGAAGCGTCGCGCCGCCTCGGTCGCGTCGCCGCGGGCGAGGGCCACGAAGCCCAGCCCCGTGAGCGCTGGCGCGGCGCCGGGCCGAAGCGAGAGCGCGTGCTCGAAGGCCTCCTCCGCGCCAGGGGTATCGCCGCGCGCCAAGCGGTCCTCCGCCTGGCGGAGCAGGGACGCGAAGGTCGGGGTCGCGGGCGCTCCGGCGGCAACCTCGGCCGGCACCGAAGCACGGCGCCGACCCGCTGCATCGTGACGTGGCGCGGCGGCGCGGCGCCCGCCGGCCTCGGGAGCCATGGCCGCGCTGGGGGCGGCGTCCGACTCGGTCGGAGTGTCCGAGCCATCGCTGCCGCCTTCGGCCCCCGGGCCCGGCGGTGCGGCCGGCGCATCGAGGGAGGCGAGAAGCGCCCGGGCGCGCGGGTGCTCGGGCGCGTCCCGAAGGATGGCCTGAAGCCGCCCCCGGGCTCCGTCCTCATCGCCGAGCGCGCGCATGGCCCGTGCCGCGAGGAGCGCGGCCTCCCGGGCCACGGTGGCGTCGAGGCCGCTCGCCGAGGTGGCGAGTCGCCCCGCGGCGTCGGCAGCCGTCACGCGCTGCGCGGGCTCGTTCACCAGGAAGGCCTCCACGAGCGCGAGGCGGGCTTCGAGGGATTCCGGCGCACGCCTCGCGGCGCCCAGGGCGCGTCGTGCTTCCGGCGGATCCTCGAGGGTGGCGAGCGCGCGGAGGAGGGACGCTTCGGCATGTCGACCGTCCGCGGCGAGTGCGCCCGCGCGCTCGAGCGCAATGGCGCGGTGGCGCGCGCCGGCGCGCACCGCGGGCGAGTCCGCAGCGGGCGAAGGGTAGTCCGTGACGCTGTGGGCGTCGCGTCGTCGATAGTCCTGAGCGCGCAGCGTCGCCACGGCCGCCGCGAG
>JBCCAW010000109.1:0-12907 GCA_039814655.1 Myxococcota bacterium
ACGGCAACGGCCGAGGGGCTGGTCTTTCGGGCCCCTTTGGCGGGCCGCTTCTACGCGCGCCCGACCCCCGACGAGCCGCCCTTCGTGGCCGCGGGCCAGGAGATCGCCACGGGCGCGACGGTCTGCCTCCTCGAGGTCATGAAGACCTTCCACCGCGTGAGCTACGGTGGGCTTGGGCTGCCGGAGCGCGCGACGGTGGCCCGCGTGCTGGTTTCCGACGGGGACGACCTGGACGAGGGCACGCCGATCCTGGCGCTGGAGGGCTGAGCCCGCGACCTTGACGCACGACCTTGGGCGCGCGATCGGGCGCTCGCCCGGGTGCCACCCGGAATGGTATGGCTACGCTCCATGAGCTTGCTTGTGGGCCAGGCACGGACTCGTGCGGCCACGTCTTTCGCGTCCCTCGTACCTTTGCTGTCGGCGGCCGCGCTCCTTGCTTCGGCCTCGGGTCCCGTCGCCGCACAGGCCATTCAGGCCGCTCAGGAGGCCGAGCTTCGCCTCCCGGACCCGGCCTACTTCGGAGAGCTTGGTGCGTCAGTCTCCCTTTCCGGAGACGGGACCCGCGCCGTGGTCGGCGTGCCGGAAAGCGATGTCGGCGGCTTCCTCACCAGCGGCGCGCTTCTCTTCTTCGAGCGGGTCGATGGGAGCTGGGTCCTGGAGGACGCCGTCGTCGATACGAGCGAAAGCTACGAGAGGCTCGGCGGCACCGTCAGCATGGATGCGACCGGTAGCCGTGTCGTCGCGGCCACGTCGGACGATTCTTTCTTCGACAACGCGGTGTTCGTCTACGCACGTCGAGGCTCCAGGTGGATTCTGGAGCAGCAGCTCCTGCCGAGCGTCTCCACGGGCGTGACGGAGTACGGCAGCACCGTGGACATCGACGGGAGTGGCTCTCGCGTCGTAGTGGGGGACCCGAGCTTCGACGATGTTTCGAGCTTCGGTGGCGATGATCGAGGCGCCGCGACGGTCTTTGTCCGCTCCGGTACGCGCTGGACGGAAGAAGCCCACATCGACCTGGGCACGGGCTCGGAGGCGAGTGACCGCTTCGCCAGTAGCGTGTCCATCGACGACTCCGGTACGCGCCTCGTGATTGGGGCCGAGAACGACCGCCGTACGGCAACGACGCTGCGCTCCGGAGTGGTGCGCGTGTACGCGCGCACAGGGTCCAGCTGGATCGAAGAGCAGCTCCTCGAGGCCGCCACGCCGGCGTCCGGGGATGAGTTCGGGCAGCGGGTGGCCATGGCCGGCGATGGTACGCGCTTGTTCGTTGGCGCTCCCGGAGACGACATCGGTACCCGGGCCAACGCGGGAAGCGCGACGGTCTTCCTACGCACCGGGACCACCTGGTCACGCGAAGCCACGCTCGATGGAGTGGGTACACAGGGCTTTGGAGGGGTCGTCGCCGCAGACGAGTCGGGCTCGCGCTTCGCCGTAGCGTCGCGCTTCAGCGCCAACACCACCGCCCGAATCTATCGCCGCACCGGGACCAGCTGGTCGGTGGAGAGCACGCTTACCGGCGCTTCGGGTGTGGGCTATGGCCGGAGCATCGCGCTCACGGATGCCGGCGACCGGGCTCTCGTCGGCGAACCGCTCGCGTCGACCGCCGTCTCAACCCGCGGCGGGCAGGTCGCGTTCTATGAGCGCACGGCGACCAGCTGGGCCCTCGAAGAGCGCGTTTTCGATGAAGGGGCCATCGCGGACGACAACTTCGGCTCGGCGACCGCGATGGACCGTGACGGAGACCGTGTCGTCATCGGTAGCATCGGTGAGGGCGGCGCGAGCGGATCGGACGTGGGTGCGGCGAGGGTCTATGTTCGGAGTACGGCCGGGTGGGCTTTGGAGACGGAGCTGGTCCCGAGCGGAGCGGTCATGGCCCGGGCCCAGTTCGGCGCTTCGCTGTCGCTGACGGAAGCGGGCGACCGGGCGTTCGTAGGAATGCCTGGGAGTTCCTTCTTCACCTCGGCTGGCGGGGCGACGACGGTCTTTCGGCGCACCGGTGCGAGCTGGGCGCGGGAGGCGTCCCTCGTGGCTTCCGCTTCCTTCTCGCGTCACGGTGCGTCCCTTCAGGCTACCGCGACGGGAGACCGGGTGGTGGTCGGCGCACCCAACGAGGCAGTTACTGGAGTCGGCTCTGAAGCCGGCGCGATCCGAGTCTTCCGTCGCACGGGAACGAGCTGGGCGCTCGAGCAGCGGGTAACGGCACGCACGCCGGCCTTGTCGGAGCGTTTCGGTTCGGCCGTCGCCATCGATGATGACGGTCTTCGCCTCATCGCGGGAGCTCCGAGGGCGTCGTCGAGTCGCGGACGTGTCCAGATCTTCCGTCGGTCGGCGACGGGCACCACATGGACGCATGAGCAGACACTCGAAGGCGTGGTGTCCGGGGACGGGTTCGGTAGCACCGTTGCGTTGAGTGCCGACGGGACGAGGGCTTTCGTCGGAGCTCCGAGCGAGGATGACGGGCCTCGTCGATCGGTGGGCGCGGTCCGCGTCTACCTGCGGACGGGAACGGTCTGGGCGCTGGAGACGACGCTGCGGCCTGCTCCGGGAAGCACGACCACGAGCTTCGGGGGCTCGGGGACGTCCGTGAACGACGCGGGGGATCGGCTACTCGTCGGGACGAGCGGCGACACCTCCCCGGACTTCTCCGCGAGGACAGGCACGGCGCGACTTTTCGTACGCTCCGGCACCTCATGGACCGAGGAGGACCTCTTCCTCCACGCCTCCGCCGACACCGATACCTCCGATGCCTTTGGCGTGAGGCCCAGCCTCAGCGCGGCGGGGACACGTGCCGTGGTAGGCGCGAGCTCGGATGAGCTCGAGCCGCCGGAGCTCCCCAACCCCATCGGACGCGCGGGTAGCGCAGCCATCTTCGTACTCCAGGAAGACCTCGGGGAGACCTGCGCGACGGATGCCGACTGCGGAGGCGCGTCGGTGTGCGTGGACGGGCTGTGCTGCGCTGCCGCCTGCGCCGGCCAGTGTGAGGCCTGCGACGTGCCCGGCTTCGAAGGTGCCTGCGTCGCGGTCGACGGCGCGCCGCGCGGGTCGCGGGCTGCGTGCACCGGCAGTGGGGAATGCGCCGGCGTCTGCGACGGCACGACGCGCAGCGCCTGCGCTTTTCCCGGGGCGGAGACGATCTGCGGCGCCGGTTCCTGCAGCGCCGGGACGGAGACGCCCGTCGTCAGCTGCGACGGGGCCGGGGCCTGCCCAGGCCAGGTGCCGCGGGCCTGCACGCCGTACTTCTGCTCGGGGGACGCCTGCGGCGACCGCTGCAGCACGGACGCGGAGTGCGTCACCGGCAACCGCTGCATCGACGACGAGTGCCAGCTGCCCTTCGCCCTGGGCGACGCTTGCACGCTGAACACGGACTGCGCCTCGAGTTTCTGCGTGGACGGCGTGTGCTGCGGCAGCCTCTGCGACGCGCAGTGCGAGGGCTGCGCCGAGGTGGGCTTCGAGGGGAGCTGCGTTCCTGTCCTGGGCGCGCCGCGGGGCACACGTGCGGCCTGCGCCGGCGACGGCAGCGCGTGCAACGCGGCGTGCGACGGCGTGTCGCGGGCGGCCTGCGCGTTCCCGGGGGCCGAGGTGTCCTGCCGTGACGCGTCCTGCATGGACGGGGTCGCCACCCTTTCGACGCCCTGTGACGGTACGGGAAGCTGCCCGGCCGCCGTGGATATCGCGTGCGCGCCTTTCCTCTGCGGAACGGACGCTTGCGCCACGACCTGTGCAGCGGACGTCGAGTGCAGCCTGGGCAACTACTGCGACGGCGGCAGCCTTTGCGTGGCGCAGCGCGTGACGGGCACGGCCTGCGGGCGAGACGGCGAGTGCGCGAGCGGCCTCTGCGTGGACGGCTTCTGCTGCGACGGCGCCTGCGGCGGCCAGTGCGAGGCCTGCGACGTTGCGGGCAGCGAAGGCACCTGCACGCCGGTCATCGGCGACCCGCGCGGCGAGCGTCCCGCCTGCGCGACGGATGGCGGCGTGTGCGGCGGGACCTGCGACGGCTCGCGCGGAGACGCCTGCGCCTTCCCCGGGGGCGAGGTGGGCTGCCGGGAGGCGTCGTGCTCGGACGGCGTGGTGACCTTGGCCCAGGGCTGCGGCGGCGCTGGCGCCTGTCCGCCGCCCGCGACCCGGGAATGCGCGCCCTTCCTGTGTGGCGAAGACCGCTGCCTCGGGGATTGCGACACGGACGGCGACTGCGCGGAAGGCAACTACTGCGCCGGTGGCGTGTGCCGGGCGCTCGAGCTCTCCGGGACCTCGTGCGGCCGGCCGGGTCAGTGCGTGTCCGGCCTCTGCGTCGATGGCGTGTGCTGCCTGTCCGAGTGCGGCCGCCAGTGCGAGGCGTGCAACGTACGAGGCCTCGAAGGCTTCTGTACGGCGGCGCCAGCCGGGCCGCCGGTTGGAGGCCGACCGGCCTGTGCGAGCGACGGGACGGCCTGCGGCGGGTCCTGCGACGGGCGACGCCGCGACCGCTGCATCTTCGCCGACACGAGCTTCGTATGCGCCCCCGCGTCCTGCACGGGGACGCAGGCCCAGGAGGCAGGCAACTGCGACGCCGCGGGGCGCTGCGTGACGCCGGCGCCGCGCGATTGCGGCGACTTCGCATGCGAGGTCGGCGTCTGCCTCCGCTCCTGCACGCGCCGCGACCAGTGTGCGCCTGGTACGGCGTGCTTCGGCGGCGTCTGCCAGCCGGTCACCTTCGACGACCTCGGCTTCACCGACGACGTCGTTCCGCCGGCCGAGAGCGGCGGCTGTGCGGCCGGACCGCCCAGGTTGCCGGCCGGCCTCACCTTCGTCGTGCTGGCGCTGATGGCGGGCCGGAGACGCCGCACGCGCGTGGCGTGAACGCGCGCCTGTCGCGGGGCGGGCCGACGCGACGCCGCGAGCCCGCGTCGTAAGGCGAGTGCAAGCGCGGGAACCGCGCGGCCCGGCGCTCGGCTCAGCGGGTCAGCGCGAAGGCGACGGCGGCGAGTACCGCGGCCCCGACGAGGAGGAGCGCCGGCCAGCGGCGACGCGCGGCGGGCTCGCTCACGACGGGGTCGAGTTCGAGCAGGCTGCCGCGGTTCCGTTCGCCGCGGCGCTCGGGAAAGCTCGCCCGCACGCGCTCGGCGAGCTCCTCGCGCGGCGCGAGCGGGGCCGCCGCCTCGAGCGCCGCGCGAAAGGCCGCGGCCGTGGCTGGGCGCGCGTCGGCGTCGCCCGCGGTGACCTGGCGCAGGACCTCATCGAGCGCTTCCGGCACGTCCGGGCGGAGCGTGCGCACGGAGGTACACACCGCGTGGCTCCGGGCCGCCGCCACCGTCGCCGCGGCTGTGGCCTGGTCGAAGTAGCGGCGTCCCGCGAGCAGCTCCCAGAGCACGAGACCCAGGGAGAAGAGGTCCGTGCGCGCGTCGAGCCGTCCGCCCAGCTGCTCCGGCGCCAGGTAGCCGAACTTTCCCTTCACCATGCCAGGCTCGGTCTTCTGGAGCTGCGTCCGCGCCTTCGCGAGGCCGAAGTCGAGCAGCTTCGCGTGCCCCGTGAAGCTCACCAGAACGTTCGCCGGGCTCACGTCACGGTGCACGAGCTCGAGCGGCGTACCGTCGTCGCCGCGAAGCCCGTGAGCGTAGCCGAGCGCCTCGGCGACGTCGGCCACGATGCGGCACGCGACGCCGACGGGGAGGGGGCCGAGGCCACGAGCCTTGGCGAGGAGCTCCTCGACGGATCCGCCGTCGACCCACTCGATGGCGAGGTAGTGCCCCTCGGGGCTCTTCCCCAGCTCGTAGAGTCGCGCGATGTGCGGGTGGTCGAGGCGCCGGGCCAGCCGACCCTCGTCGAGGAACATGCCGACGAAGACCGGGTCCTTCGACGCCTGTCGCAAGAGCCGTTTGATGGCGACGAAGCCGCCGTCGGGCCGCGTGCCGAGAAAGACCTCTCCCATGCCCCCTGCGCCGACGCGGCGAAGGACCTCGAAGCTACCGATGCGGGCGGGCGTGTCGGGCACGGCGCGACACTACGTGCTGTCGGCGCGGCGAGCGACGCGGGCGTGCACGAGGAGCGATTCCAGCACGAGAAAAAAGCAGCCGCCGTTCAAGAGGTGCCACAGGAAGTGCGTGCCCGAGGGGAAGGCGCCGCATAGGCGTGGATCGACGATGCGCGCGAGCAGGCTCAGCGTGAAGACGGGGGCCGCGAGGAGCAGCGGTCGCGCGACGTCCGGGGAACGCCGGCGCGCTCCCAGGCCGAGCGCCACGAGCTTCACGAGCGTGCCGAAGTAGGGGCCCGAGCCGTTGGTCGCTTCGGCGGGCACCACCGCGGTGAGGAGCGCGCTCCCCCCGAGAAACGCAGCGAGCGCGAGCGCGGTGAGGCCCGGGGACGCGCCGTAGATTCGGCGTAGGGCCACGGCGAGCACGCTCAGGAGGAAGACCACGATGGGCACGACGTCGGCGACCTGCGCCCACAGCGTCGCGACGCTGTGGAAGGTGGCGGAGCCGACGCCCACCAGCACCGCGAGGCCAGAGAGCACGCCGAGGGGCCGCGGCACGGCGCCGAGCTCGCGCCGGGCGGCGCGCCAAACCAGCACGCCCGCGAGCACGAAGGCCAGGTTGCTCAGCAGGTTGAGCGGCTCGGCCCAGAGGCCGGTGCCCACACGCTCGCAATAGGCGTCGATGGGCGCGTTCCAGTCCGGTGCCGACACGGGGCCGGAGCCTATCTCCCGGAGCCCTCGCCCGGGTAGAATGCTCGCATGGCACGACAGATCGTGGTGGAGCGCGGCGGCACCACCAGCGCCTTCGACTTCGCCAAGGTCGACCGGAGCAAGCTCTACGGTCGCCGGCGTCGCGTTCCCCTGGACCCCACCGGCGAGCCCTGCACGCGCGCGAGCCTGAGCGAAGACGGCACCGTGCTCGTGCGTTCGGGCATGACCGCGCAGGGCTACTACACGGACGAAGGGCACTGGGTACCCAACGGGGAGCTCGTGAGCCTCGACGAGGCGGGGCAGCCCAAGGAGCCCGTGAAGACCACGCTCGGTGAGCCCCAGGCCCTCGATGGGCCCTTCGGCCCCGAGCGCGTGCTCGACCTGGTGCCCCACGCGCTCTACGCGCTCACGCCCGCGGACGTCGACGAGGCGCTCGTGGCGTCGCTCCGCGCGGGAGAGGTCTACGAGCTGCCCTTCGCCTATCGCACCGGCTACATCGAAGACACGGCGCTCCTCGTCGCGGGCGAGCAAGGCGAGCTCTTCGCCCTCGTGGGGCGCATCGTCGAGCCCATCTGGCGCGAGGCGGAGGAGCGCATTCCTTCGGTCCTCGAAGACGACGGGGACGACGACGGCGACCTCGACTTCGAGATGTTCTGATGCCCGCACCGCAACGAAAGCTCCACCTCACCAACTCCGGCGGCCGCGACGCGACCGTGCTCTTCGGCTCGCTAAAGGCCCGCCGCGGGGCCACGCTCGGCTTGCCCGGCAAGACCGTGCGCTTCCGGCGCTTCGTCTCCGCGGCCGCGAGCGGGCTCCACGACGCGCTCGCGGAGGCCCACGGCGAGGACTACGCCGAGGCCCTCGTGCAGGGAGACCCGGAGATCGACCTCGAGGTCGTGGGCCGGCCCCTCGGCGAGACCGCGCAGGTGTACCTCGCGCACGACGGCGAGGTGCTTCACGCGCCGCCGAGCTGGGTGGAGGTGATCTACGGACCCGACGGCGAAGAGAAGGAGCGCCGACCGCCCGAAGACCGCGAGGGCAACGTCTCGGGCGACCTCCCCGTGCGCTGGACCGGGCGGAAGATCGGCAAGGGGGAGGCCATTCGCCGCTTCGTCTTCACGCGGACGCTGCAGCTCACGCACCAGGACGGGCTCACCTACGACTACCTGCACGGCATCGCCCAGGAGCTCGCCGAGGAGAACGTGCTCGTGATGATGGGCGGCGGGCCCAAGGGCCGGGATCCGCTCGTCTTCCAGACCAACGGCTCGCCGTACCGGGGGTTCCTCGAGGGCCGCGTCGACGGGGCCCGCTACCAGCTTCTGCTGCACCTCTCGAACATGGAGCTCAAGCGACCGGAGGAGCCGGCCGCCGCGGTGAAGGACAGCACTGCGGTGAAGGACAGCACCGCGGCGAAGGAGAACACGTGACCCTCTTCGACCTGAGCCAGGCCGGCCCCGTGGGCCCCGGTCGTTTCGCGCCGGCCGGCTCGATCATCGACGCGGAGCTCGCCCGGCAGGTGGCCGGCTACAAGCGCACCATCGCCAGCCGCTACCGCGCGCTGCGCCCGGAGGAGCTCGACCAGCTCCCGCGTGGCGGCCTCTTCGTGAGCCCGAAGATCGACGGCGAGATCTGGTTCCTCGTCGTAGAAGGCGACGAGCATGCGCTCGTGGCTCCGAACGGCAAGGTGATCTGCGGCGACCTGCCCGTGCTCAGCGAAGCGCGGGAGCTCGTGGTGCCCCGGGCAAGCGGTCGCCTCGTGCTCGCCGGGGAGCTCTTCGCGCTCCGCAAGGAGGGGCGCCCACGCCACGGCGACGTGCGCCGGGCGCTGAGCGGTGGCGTAAACGCCGAGGTGCAGCGCGTGGGCTTTCATGCCTTCGATCTCCTCGAGGGCGGCGACGCCGAGGATCCCGGGCCGAAGCCGCTCTACGCGCAACGCTTGGCTTGCCTTCGCCGCCTCACGGAGGGCGGCAAGCGCCTTCAGACGGTCAAGACCGAGGAGGTGGAAGGCGCCGCGGCGGTCCGCGAGCGCTACGACGCCTGGGTGGAGGGCGGCAAGGGCGAGGGCCTCGTCGTCCGGAGCGCGGAGATCGGGCGCATCTACAAGGTGAAGCCCGTGTTCACCCTCGACGCGGCGGTCATCGGCTACACGGTGCGGAGCGACGAGCCAGCGCAGGTGCGCTCGCTGCTCCTCGCGCTCCTGCGCGACGAGGGCCAGTTCCAGATCGTCGGAAGCTGCGGGAACATGGGCACCGGCGACGACCGAGCCGCGCTCTTCGCTCGCCTCTCCCCGGACGTCGTGGACAGCGCCTTCAGCTACGCCTCGAGCAGCGGCGCGCTCTTTCAGTTTGTCCGGCCGAAGCTCGTGGTGGAGGTGAAGTGCACGGACCTCCAGGACGAGGACTCGGCGGGCCGCCCGGTGCAGCGCATGGTGCTGGAGCTCGGCGGCGAAGCCGGCGCCGAGAAGTGGACGCCCATCGCGCCGCTCGCAGGCGTGTCCGTGCTCCACCCGGTGCTCTCGCGACTGCGCGAGGATAAGCAGGTCGACGCCACGGACGTGCGCGCGACGCAGGTGCTCGAGCGCGTCGACCTCGTGGACGTGAGCGCGCGCGCCGAGAGCCGCGAGAAGGCGGCCAGCGAGCTGCTCCTCCGCCGCGTGTGGACGAAGACGACCAAGGAGAAACTCGCCGTGCGCAAGGTGGTGGCCTGGCGCACGGGCAAAGAAGACGCGGGCTACCCGGCCTACGTGGTGCACTGGACCGACTACAGCCCCGGGCGAAAGGACCCGCTGAAGCGGGAGGTGCGCTTGGCCCCCGACGAGACCACCGCGCGCGTGATCGCCGACGACCTCGTGGCCGCCGGCATCAAGCGCGGATGGAACGAGGTCGAGTAGCCCCGCGCCGCTCGGCTCAGCCCATGTCCGGCGGTCCGGGTTCGGGCGTGCCAGCGTCGCGCGGGTCGTCCGGGTCCGTAGTGTCCGTGCACTCGTCGTAGGCGAGCTCGCAGTCGCGCGTTGAGCTGAAGAGGCGTCCGCAGTCCGCTCCGACGCAGGAGCAGCCGCTGATGCCCA
The DNA here is from genome assembly GCA_039814655.1 of Myxococcota bacterium. Classification (GTDB taxonomy): domain Bacteria; phylum Myxococcota_A; class Polyangia; order Polyangiales; family Houyiibacteriaceae; genus CALCTH01. The sequence goes on from JBCCAW010000109.1 coordinate 9,726, forward strand.
CGCATGCGCGCCCGTTCCAGGCGTAGCCGAAGAAGGCGTCGCAGAGGCCTTCGCCGCGTGCGTCCATGGGCGCGCACTCGGGGTCGCCCTCGCAGGGCTCGCGAAGCAGCACGTCCGTGCCCGCGGCATGGGCCTCGCATTCGTTGCCATAGGTGCGCCCGTCGCAGGCGCAGACGGGCTCTTCGACGTCCGGGCAGTCCACGGGACGCGGCGCGCACACGCCGGAAGCGTCGGCGAAGCCGCACATGTCCGCGTCACGGAAATCGCAGAACTCGGCGTCCGTGCAGCGCGCCCCGACGAAGCCTCCACAGAAAACGTCGCTGGCGCACTCCACCGTGGCCGCTTCGCAGTCCGCGCGGCTCGCGTAGAGATCCTCGCAATCGGCGCCCACACATTCGCAGCCGCTCAGGAAGACGCAGGCCTCTCCGTCCCAGGCCACGCCGAGGATCACCTCGCAGGCCCCCTCGCCCCGAACCTCCATGGCCTCGCAGGGATCCGGCGGCGGGCAATCCGGGAGGATGGGGCACTCGAACTCGAGGCCCCGGCAGATGCCCTCGTCGCCGAGGACGTTGCCCTCGCAATCCGCCATCAGGCAGCACTGGAGCTCTTCGCCGCAGGCCGCCGTCGGACTGCAGACGTCCCCGTCGCCCCCGAGGTCCGGGCCCGCGTCCGCCGGCCCCATGTCCCTGCGCCCGAGATCGGGGCGGGGTCCCGAGTCCGTACGGGGCGGGATGTCCTGGCTGAGGTCGATCGCTCCGCCGTCCCCGCCGTCGCTGCCCCGGGGGGTCGAGTCGCCGCAGGCGCTCACTGTCAGGAGAAGGGCGGCGAGGGCGCCGCGGCACAGATGCTCGGTCATTGAACGTGCTCCCAGCGGGTCGTTGGGGCCCGCCTTCACCCCATCCGTGGGCCCTGGACGACGGATCTGTCAGGCGTAGCGCTTGGCAGATCTTCTGCGACAACCCTCGGGCGGCTCACGTCGGCGCCTTGCGCGAACGCCCCATGAAGTCTACGCGGGCGCGAACGAGACCCCGGCCCTATCCATCGGGCCTCCCCCCGGGCGACGACCCGCGGGCCGAGAGCGGACGAATCCATGAAGGACCTCACCAAGTACCGGAACATCGGCATCTTCGCCCACGTGGACGCGGGCAAGACCACCACGACCGAGCGCATTCTCAAACTGACGGGCAAGATCCACAAGCTCGGCGAGGTGCATGACGGAGCCGCCACGACCGACTTCATGGACCAGGAGCGCGAGCGCGGGATCACCATTCAGTCCGCGGCGACGACCTGCTTCTGGAACGAGCACCAGCTCAACATCATCGACACGCCCGGACACGTGGACTTCACCATCGAGGTCTACCGTTCGCTGAAGGTGCTCGACGGCGGCGTGGGCGTCTTCTGCGGCAGCGGCGGCGTGGAGCCTCAGTCGGAGACGAACTGGCGCTACGCCAACGACTCGAAGGTCAGCCGGCTCATCTACGTCAACAAGCTCGACCGGGCCGGCGCGGATTTCTATCGCGTCGTCGACCAGGTGAAGAACATCCTGGCGGCCAAGCCGCTGGTGATGGTGCTCCCCATCGGCCGCGAGGCCGAGTTCGTGGGCGTGGTCGACCTGCTCACGCGGAAGGCGTGGGTCTGGGACGACTCCATGCAGCCGGAGAACTTCGAGCTGCTCGACGTGCCCGAGGACATGAAGGACGACGTCGAGAAGTGGCGCGCGGAGCTCGTCGAGACGGCCATCGAGGCTGACGAGGAGGTGATGGAGCAGTACCTCGAGACCGGCGAGGACCCGAGCATCGAGACGCTCAAGGCCTGCATCCGCAAGGGTACGCGGGACCTCGAGTTCTTCCCGACCTACTGCGGCTCGTCCTTCAAGAACAAGGGCATCCAGCTCGTCCTCGACGCCGTCGTGGACTACCTCCCGGACCCCACGGAGGTGCACCCGCAGCCGGAGATCGACCTCGAAGGCAACCCGACGGGCAAGGTCGCCGAGGTCAGCCCGGACGGCCCGGTGCGGGCCCTCGCCTTCAAGATCATGGACGACAAGTACGGCGCGCTGACCTTCACGCGCATCTACTCGGGCGTCATCAAGAAGGGCGACACGCTCGTGAACACCTTCACGGGCCGGAACGAGCGCATCGGCCGCATGGTCGAGATGCACGCGGACGACCGCATCCCCATCGAGACGGCCCAGGCCGGCGACATCATCGCGATGATCGGCCTGAAGGACGTGCGTACGGGCAACACGCTCGCGGACCAGAAGGACCCCGCGACGCTCGAGCCCATGGTCTTCCCGGACCCGGTCATCAGCGTGGCCATCAAGACCAAGGACAAGCACAACTCCGAGAAGCTCGGCGTGGCCCTGGGCAAGATGATCCAGGAGGACCCGTCCTTCCGCGTCGAGGTGGACGATGAGTCCGGCGAGACGATCCTCAAGGGCATGGGTGAGCTCCACCTCGACATCAAGGTGGACATCCTCAAGCGCACGCACGGCGTCGAGGTCGAGCAGGGCGCGCCGCAGGTGGCCTACCGCGAGACGCTGACGAAGGTCGTCGAGGACTCCTACACACACAAGAAGCAGACCGGTGGCTCCGGCCAATTCGCGAAGATCGACTACACTGTCGAGCCGAGCGAGCCCGGTGAGGGCTTCGTCTTCGAGTCCAAGGTCGTCGGTGGCCGCGTACCGAAGGAGTACATCCCCTCGGTCGAGAAGGGCTTCAAGGTCAGCCTCGACAAGGGCCCGCTCGTGGGCTTCCCGCTTCTCGACGTGAAGGTCACGCTCAAGGACGGCGGCTTCCACGCCGTCGACTCGTCGCAGATGGCCTTCGAGATCGCGTCGAAGGCGGCTTACCGGCAGACCATGCCGAAGGCCGGCCCGCAGCTCCTCGAGCCGGTCATGAAGGTCGACGTGTTCTGTCCGGAGAACAACGTGGGCGACGTCATCGGCGACCTGAACCGGCGCCGCGGCATGATCTCCTCCCAGGAGAAGGGCCCGACGGCGATCCGCATCAAGGCCGACGTCCCGCTCAGCGAGATGTTCGGCTACATCGGCGACCTTCGCTCCATGACCAGCGGCCGCGGCCAGTTCTCCATGGAGTTCAAGGGCTACCAGCCGACGCCCTCGAACATCCTCGAGCGCGTGAAGGAAGAGGTCGCCAAGCGAGAGGAAGCCAAGAAGTGAG
>JBCCAW010000545.1:0-4108 GCA_039814655.1 Myxococcota bacterium
CGGCCGCGGCCGGCCGCGGCGGAAGGCTCCGCCCGAGCGGAAGCTCCATGGGCGGTGCGCTCGACCGGATGGGCGGAAGCGAGGAGGGAGGCCGCGTGCGACTCACCGGCAGCGGCGCGCGCGGCGGCGGCGGCCGAAGCCCCACGTCCGGAAGACTCGGGGGCGCGTTTTTGGGCACCTCTCCCGCCGGCTCCACGGCGTCCGCGGGCCGAAGAGCGAGGCCCACCGGCTCGGCCAAGAGGCCGGCGGTCACCGCGCCCTCCGGGGCATCGCGGATGTGAGGCTGCTCGCCCATCGGCGAAATTGTGGGCGTATCGCGGGTGAGCGGCCACTTTTTGCCGTCCCGAAGGCCAGCGGGGCGTCCTTCGCGGGGCGGGCTGGCCCAGCCGCCGACCCATCTGCTAGCGCAGTCGAATGCCCGACGACCCCCACGCAGCCGGCCCGCCCTTCATGGCCTACGAAGCGCTGCCGCCGCCGCGGCGGCCGTTGGGCCCGGAACGGGTCGTATTGACCTGCGAACACGCTTCCGAGAGCCTCCCGGCGCCCTGGCGGTGGCCGGCGGAGGACGCGCCGCTCCAGGGCACGCACTGGGCCTTCGACCTGGGCGCCGCCGCGCTCACCCGGGAGCTCGCGGAGGACCTCGCGGCCCCGGCGGTGCTCAGCACCTTCTCCCGCCTGTTCGTCGATCCGAACCGTGAGGAAGGTCACGATGACCTCTTCCGGCGCAGCGCCGAAGGGGGCCGACCGGTGGCGCTGAACGCGGGCCTCACTCCGGCCGAGGCCGAGCGGCGGCTGGCCCTGGCCTACCGGCCTTTCCATGCGGCCATCGACGCCGCGGTGGCCGCATCCCTCGCGCCCGTGGTGCTCTCCATTCATAGCTTCACCCCGGTCTACGACGGCAAACGCCGAGATCTCCAGGTCGGGGTGCTCTACGACCGCGCCGACGCCCTCGGCGAAGCCCTCGACGACCGGCTGCGCCACGCCGGTTTCGCCTCCGCGCGGAACGCGCCCTACTCCGGCAAGGAGGGCCTCATCTACAGCGCCGACCGCCACGCGACGGCCCACGGTCGCGAGGCCCTCGAGCTCGAAGTGCGCCAGGACCTCGCCACGGACCCGGCCTTCCGCGCGCAGCTCCGCGCCGTCGTGACCGACGCCCTCGCGGCGCTCCTCACGGAAGGCTGAAGCCCGCCTCCCGGAGCCAGCCGGCGAGACGGATCAGCGCGAGCCCCTCGATGGCGCTCGGGTCGTCGCCCTCGATGCGCGCGAAGAGCGCGATGCCGGGCCCCTCGATGCGGTAGGACCCGCAGCAGTCCACCGGCCTCTCCTGGGCCACGTAGCGGGCGATCTCCTCGCGCCGAAGCGTCCGCAGCGTGAGCCGCGTGCTGTGCACCTCGGAGCGCAAGGCGCCACCGGGGAGCGCGAGGGCCATGGCCGTGCGCAGCACGTGCGTGCGTCCCGCGAGGCGCGCGAGCTGCGCCTCGCATCCGGCAAGCGTGCCCGGCTGCCCCAGCACCTCGCCGTCCAGGTCCACCACCTGGTCGCCGCCAAGCACGCAGGCTCCCGGGTGATGCGCGGCGACGGCGCGGGCCTTGGCCTCGGCGAGCGCCTGCGCGATGCGCGCCGGTGCCTGCCCGCTCGCCATGAGCGGCCCCTCGTCGACGGCGGGCGCGACCGGCGTACACGCCACGCCGAGGCGCGCGAGAAGCGCCCTCCGGTAGCGAGACGTCGACGCGAGCACGAGCGGCGGCACGGTCAGACGCCGATGAGCGGGAGCTGCTTTTTCACCGACGGCCCGCGCCGCAGCGGCACCGGGTAGTCGCCGCTGAAGCAGGCGTCGCAAAAGCCATGCGCGCTCCCGGCCCGGGCGCCGGCCGCACCGTTCGAAGCAGCACCGTTCGAAGCAGCACCGTTCGCGGCGGCTCCCTTCGCGTCGACGCTCGGCCCGAGCGCCGGCGCGCCACCGCCGGCCTCGCGTACGGCGCGATGCAGCCCCTCGAGCGAGAGGTAGCCCAGAGAATCGGCGTGGAGATAACGGGCGATGGCGTCGGGTCCGTGGGAGCTGGCGATGAGCTCCTCCTTCGAGGGCGTGTCGATGCCGTAAAAGCACGGGTGCCGCGTGGGCGGCGCGCTGATGCGCAGGTGCACCTCCGCCACGCCGGCCTCGCGCAGCATGCGCACGATCTTCCGGCTCGTGGTGCCGCGCACGATGGAGTCGTCGAGCACGGCCACGCGCTTGCCTTCGAGCACCTCGCGCACCGGGTGGAGCTTGAGCTTCACCCCGAAGTTCCGGATCGACTGCGACGGCTCGATGAAGGTGCGCCCCACGTAGTGGCTTCGGATGAGCCCCATCTCGTAGGGCACGCCGAGCCTCTGCGCGTAGCCGAGCGCCGCCGCCACGCCGCTGTCCGGCACGGGGATGACCACGTCCACGTCCGCCGGGGCCTCCTCCGCGAGGATCGCGCCGAGGCGCTTGCGCGCCGTGTACACACTCGCGCCGCCGAAGCGCGCGTCCGGCCGCGCGAAGTAGACGTATTCGAAGATGCAGAAATGCGGGTCGGCGGCGGGCTGTGGCTGCAGGCTGCGCAAGCCGAAGCGGTCGACGACGATCATCTCCCCGGGCTCGACGTCGCGCACGTACTCGCCGCCCATGAGCCCGAAGGCCGGCGGCTCGGACTCGACCACCCAGGCCTCGCCGATCTGCCCCAAGCAGAGCGGCCGAAAGCCGTGCGGGTCCCGGGCCGCGATCATCGAGTCCGGCGTCAAAAACACCAGGCTGTAGGCGCCTTCGACCTGGCGAAGCGCCGCGGCCACCCGGTCCGGGGTGCTCGCCTCCCGGCTCCGCGCCACGAGGTGCACGAAGACCTCCGTGTCCGAGGCCGACGCGAAGATGGACCCCTGCGCCTCGAGCTCGTGCCGGAGCTGCACGTAGTTCGTGAGGTTCCCGTTGTGCCCGACGGCCAAGGAGCCGTGCACGCTGTCCACGGCGATGGGCTGGGCGTTCTTCAGGTGGCTGCCGCCGGCGGTGCTGTAGCGGACGTGCCCGATGGCCCGGTCCCCGGGCAGCTTGCCGAGCACGTCCTGCGTGAACACCTCCTGCACCAGCCCGAGGCCTCGGTGCACGAAGAGCTGCTCGGCGTTGCTGGTGACGATGCCCGCCGCCTCCTGCCCGCGATGCTGGAGCGCGTGCAGCCCGAGGTAGGCGAGCTTGGCCGCCTCCTCCGCCCCGTAGATCCCGAACACGCCGCACTCGTCGTGAAAGCGGTCGTCGTCGTGCGGCGCGGGCGGGCGCGTGGCGGCGGGCTCGAGCACGCCGGAGCGGTCGGAGGCACTCACCGGCGAACCATGCGTCCGCCGCGTGCCCGGATCAACGGCCGGAAGCGTGAGCGTCGTCAGCAACGCCGCGCGGGCGCACGGCGCGCCGGCCCGCTGCGCCCGGAACCGCGGCGGCGGCAAAGCAGCAGCCCGGCGAAGAGCGCGGGCCAGGCGCCCCCGGGCCCGGCGCCGGCGGCGCAGAAGCCCTCGAAGAAGTTCCCCGAGAGAGGCTCGAAGCACACGTCGTCCGTCGGCTGGCTGGCGGCGCCCTGCCCATCGACGGCCTGCACGGCCACGCAAATGGGCGTCGCCGCGTCCTCGGAGCTCAGCCCGAACGCCAGCGTCACCTCCGTCGTCGCGCCGATGCCCCGCCCGCGCGCCCGGAGCGTCGGCGCCTCCAGCCCCGGTCCCCGGGTTTGAAAGAGCAGGTACTCGACGCTCGTGGCCGGCTCCGTGCGCCGGAGGGGGTCCGTGGGGTCGAGCAGGTCCGGCACCACGGGCCGCACGCGCACGTCGATGCGGATGCCGCTCTGCAGGTCCCCGCACTCGAAGTCCGCCGGCGTGCCGCTCGGCTCCACGTCCTCGGCGCGCAGCGTGGGCGGCGTCAGGTCCGGCCCGGGCCCGGTCTCGAAGGCCAGCCGGAGCTCGCCGAAGCCCGTGGGCGCGAAGGCCGCCCCGGCGTACACCCGCTCCGGGAGAAAGCCGAACTCGGGCACGAAGAGGAGCTCGTTGCGCGTCGTCTGCGCCGTGCCCGCCCCGTCCGTTGCGACGCGCTCCGTGCAGCTGCGGACGTCCA
>JBCCAW010000394.1:0-5649 GCA_039814655.1 Myxococcota bacterium
GGAGCCAGATCGAGCTCCGGCTCCTGGCGCACATCTCCGGCGACGAGGGGCTCCGGGAGGCCTTCCGCGAGGGCCTCGACGTGCACCGGCGCACGGCGGCGCAGATTTTCGGCGTAACGCCGGATGCGGTCAGCGCGGAGCAGCGCAACGTGGGCAAGACCGTGAACTTCGCGACCATTTACGGACAGGGCGCCACGGCCCTCGGCCAGCAGCTCGGCCTGCCCCGCGCGGAGGCGAAGGCGCTCATCGAGCGCTACTTCGAGGCCTACGCGGGCGTGCGCGCGTGGATCGACCGCACGGTGGCGGCGGCGCACGAAGACGGCTTCGTGGAGACGCTGCTCGGCCGCCGCCGGTACATCCCGGAGCTCCAGTCGAACAACTTCAGCGACCGCGGCTACGGCGAGCGCGTGGCCGCGAACACGCCCATCCAGGGCTCGGCGGCGGACCTGTGCAAGCTGGCGATGCTCGACATCGACGCGGGCATGCGCGAGGCGGGCATGGCGAGCCGCATGCTGCTCCAAATTCACGACGAGCTCGTCTTCGAGGCCCCGGAAGACGAGGCCGCGGCGCTCGTCGAACTGGTCCGCGACCGCATGGAGCACGCCTACGCGCTCGAGGTGCCGCTCGTGGTCGACGTTGGCCACGGCGCGAGCTGGGCCGAGGCCCACTGAGCGCTCAACTGCACGCGCTCAGCCGCGCCGGCCCGGTTCACCGGGGCGCGTCAGTCGCGCTTCATCAGGCTGAGCAGCCCCGTGGGAATCGCGAGAAAGATGGCTGCCACGCCGAGGAAGCGCCCGATGCGGAGGCCATCCTGGTCCCAGCCGATCTCCTCCACCTCGCCGTCGGCGCCCATCATCATCTCGAGGCCGGTCAGGTGCGTCGGGGGTGACGACATGCCGAGGGCGATCACGGCGAGGCCGGCGGCCAGCACCGTGCAGACGAGAAAGAAGCGCTGCAGCAGGGCCGCGTCGTCGCGCTCGAGGGCCCGCGCGTTGACCCTCCGTGCCCGGCGGCGCCTCGGGCGCTTGCGCGGTTTGCCGGGACGCAGCGAGCTTCGGACCCTGGGGATGCTGGCGTCGGCCTGGATGAGCGCGCGCGTCGAACCCGAGGACGGCGGCGGCGCGCCGGGACGCTGGGCACCGAAGGTACCGCTGCGGAGCGCTTCCATGGTGATGGGAAGCGGCAGTTCGTCTCGCTGCGGGAGCTCCTCGCTCACACGCCTCCCAACGGCTCAGACGCGGGAGTCTTGACCCGGCGGCGTCAGGAGACGCCCAGGGCGGCGGAGGCCGCTTCGGCCGAGCGCGCCACGCTCTCGAGCGTGTCGATGCCCGCGGTCCAGCTCCCGGCGAAGGCGAGGCCGTCTTCTCCCTGGCGCGAGGCCAGCGCGGCCTGGGCCGGCCCGCAGCCCGGCGTGGGAAGCCAGACGCGGTGGCGGCGCCGCGCGTGGACCTGCCGGGGCTGGGACCCCGCGGGGCACCAGCTCATGAAGAGGTCCGCGCGCGCGTCGCGCCCCTCCCAGACCGTGGCGACGCCGTGGTCGCGGTGCGCCAGGACGTTGTAGAGGGACCAGTCGGAGCGCTTCTTCGGCATCCAGTGCGCGTCGCCGTGCACGACGATGTCGAGGTCGCCGTAGCGAAAGGCGCCGAGCGGCTCGGCGCGCTCGGCGGCGGGCGAGGCCGCGACGAGGGGCCGGGCCACCTCCGCCGGCACGGCGAAGACGACCGCCTCCGCGAGCACGTCACCGGCGCCGTGGCGCACGCGCCAGCGGTCGCCTTCGCGCGTGAGCGCCGTGACCGGCGCGCCGGTCACGAGCTGCACGTCGTCGCGAGCTTGGAGACGCCCAGAGAGCACGTCCGCGAAGGTGCCGAGGCCTCCGGCGAGGTGCCCCCACACCGGCTTCGCCGTGCCCTCGGGCTGCTGGTCCACGAAGTGCCGGAGGATGGGATACGCGGCCAGCTCGCCCAAGGCGGCGTTTCGGACGCCGATGGAGGCGCCGGCCCAGGGCGCGAAGAGCTTCGCATGAAAGCCGTCGGACCAGCCGAAGCGCCGCCGGCAGGCAGCGACGCTGAGGCTCCAGTCCTCGCTCCGGACCAGAGGCAGGGCTTCGTCGGCGAGCTTGCGAAAGCGGAGGAGCTGCTTGGCCCGGCTCGGCCGGCGGGCGATGGCCGCGACGTGCGAGGGCGTCGAGGGCGGCAGCACGACGGAGTCGCCGCGCTCGGCGTCGTGGAGCGTGACGTCCACGGAGATGGGCAGGATGGGCAGGCCGAGGCGCTGCACGAGCGCATGAAAGGTGGGGTGCGTCTTCTCGGCGAAGAAGCGCACGCCGAGGTCGACGCCCTGGCCGGCGGCGCTCCGGGCATCGAAGCCGCCGCCGAGCCGGTCGGCCGCTTCGAGCACCACGAGGCGCAGGCGCCCGAGCAGCGCGTGCGCGCTCAGGAGCCCCGCGGCCCCGCCCCCGACGACGACGACGGTTGGCGCCTCCGGTGGCGCCAGCGGAAGGTCCTTCACGGCGGGCGGTCTAGGCTCTGGAGCAGCCGTGGTCGAGGCCCGGAGACGGGGACGGCGGGCGTGGTGGTCCGCCCCTTCGAGCGGAGTATGATGCCAGCCATGCTTGGCGAAGCGCGGAGACTCGTGTGTCGTCGCCGCCGCGCGGCGCTGGGGTGGACGCAGCGAGAGCTCGCCCGGGCGGCCGGATGCACGGAACGCGACATCGCGCGTCTCGAAACGGAGGACGATCCGGCCTTGGAAGAGCTCCGGGCACGCGCTCTCGCTGCGATGGCGGCCACGGACGATCCCGCGGAGGACCCGCTGGCGGATCCGGCGTTGACGGAGGAGCACCGCGCATTGCTGGCCCGCGCGCTGTGGCGCCGGCGCGCCGCAGAGAGGCTTGCGGAGGCAGAGCAGGTCGACGCCGGGGACGTGGCGCACGTGCTCCGGAACCTGGAGGACGATCCCGCCGAGCGTCTCCGAAGGAGCTTCCGACGTGCCGGACTTCGACGATCACCCACTCACTGAGCAGGAGCGCGGCTTCCTCCAGGCCCTCGACGAGGAGGAGATCCGCTGGGTCGTCGTGGGGCTGAGCGCAGCAGTGCTCCAGGGCGCGGACGTCGCGACGCAGGACATCGACCTGTGGCTGGAGTCGTTGACGGCCGAGGGCGTGGGGCGAGCCGCGCGCCGCGCAGGAGGCTTCTACACGACGCGGACCCAGCCGCCGATGATCGGAGGAGAGGGCCTCGACCGCCTCGACCTGGTGACGCACTGCAGCGGGCTCGAGACCTTCGACGCCTAATACCCCGGAACGCATACGATCCTGGTGGCCGACGTGCCGCTTCGTGTCCTTCCGCTCGAGCGCATCATCGCGAGCAAACAGGCGGCCGACCGCCCTAAGGATCGCGCGGCGCTGCCACAGCTCCGCGCCGCTCTGGCCGCGACCCGCGCGCTTTGAGGTCACGCCGGGGCCGTGTGCACCCCGCAACGGGCTGTGGCGCGGGGTCTTCTTCGCGCCCAGGCTCGCGGCGATGGAGATCATTCTCCCGCTGCGCTTCGTGAAGCTGCTCGCCGTGCTCATGCTCGTCGCGGGGACCGTGGGCGCGACGCTGCCGGGGGAGATGCCGCTCGCGGCGCGCCGGCGCTTCGCCTTCGCCTTCGCGGGACCGGGCTTCGGGCTCACCTGGATCACGGGCATCGTGCTCGCGTGGCAGCTCGGCCACGCGCTGCTCTCGACGTGGGTGGTAACGAGCCTCGCGCTCTCACTGCTGAGCCTGCAGGGCGTGCTCTACGTGGCCGGGAAGGACGGCCGGGCCGGGCTCCGGCCCGCGCTGCTGGCCTGGCTGCCGCTGGTGGCCACGCTGGCGCTGATGGTCTGGCGCCCCGCGTAGGGTGGTGCCGTCACGGGTCCACCGGGCGCAGGCGCGTTCGCTACCGGTAGCGTCCACGGGGCCGGTCCGGGGTTGCCTCGCGGGCTTGTGTTGCAGGCCGGTCCGAATTCAGTTTGAGTTCCGTCGCATGCGAAAGCCGCCCTCCCTCGCCGACGACCTCGTCCCCATCGCCGAGTTTCGGAGTCGAACGGCGCAGCTCCTGGGCGAGATGGCGGCGGAGGGACGGACCCTCGTGGTCACGCAGAACGGCCGAGCGGCCGCCGTCGTGATGGCCCCCGCGCAGTTCGAGGCCCTCCGCGAGCGGCAGCAGTTCATCGAAGAGATCGCGCGAGGTCTCGACGACGTGGCCGAGGGGCGGACGAAGACGACCGCGCAACTTCGCGCGGCCATGAAGCGACGACGAAAGTCGAGCTAAGCGCGCGGCATGAAGGTCGTCTGGACCGCCACGGCCATCGCCCGTTTGGACGCGATTGAAGACCATATCGCGGACGGTGGGCTCCGGTTGTGCACTCGGTTGTGAAATCGAGTACATAACTTCCGTGACGCGTTAGCCACTCACAGCGCAGGCCGTGTACTCCGAGCTGCTCGCCGCGTTGCTCGAGGGGGAAGGTGATCGTTGGAGCGTGGGCGGCACGCTCGTTCGCCAAGAGGTGAAGGGGCGCGGCTACTGGTACCACCAGACGCGAGCCGGCGGTCGAAGCCATAAGCGGCTGCTCGGCGCGGACACGGAGGCCGTGCGCGACGAGATCGCGCGCGTACGCCAACAGTTGGCCGCGAACCGCGATCGAGGTCGCAACCGGCGGGTTCTGGTGCGTCAGCTCCGGGCCGCCGGGTATCTCACGCTCGATGCCCTTTCGGGCAAGGTGCTGGCCGCGCTAGCCGCGGCGGGCGCGTTCCGGATGCCGCTCGTGCTGGTGGGTACCCACGCGTTTCGAAGCTACGCCGCGCTCCTCGGCGTTCGCCTCCCGGAGGCGGCGGCGGTCACGTCGGATGTCGACCTCGCGCAGGACCACGGAGTGAGCGTGGCCGTGCCGAGCGAGACCCGCATCCGACCCAACTTCGAAGCGCTGCTTCGGGGCGTGGGCGGCTTCGAGCCTGTGCCGGGCTTCGAGCGTCCGCCGGTACCCACCCGCTGGCGACTGGGGGAGGCAGGCTTCTCGGTGGAGCTGCTCACGCCGAATGTGGGACCCGAGCGGAGCGCGCCGGTGCTGCTTCCCGCGCTGGGGGCGCACGCGACCCCACTTCGCTTCCTCGACTTCCTCATCGCAGAGCCGGAACCAGCGGCCCTCCTTCGGGAGACGGGTCTACTGGTGCGCGTGCCGGCGCCCGGCCGCTTCGCGCTCCACAAGCTGATCGTGGCGCAACGTCGCTCCGGCGCGGACCGGACCAAGCGCCGGAAGGACCTGGCTCAGGCGGAGGCGCTGCTTCGGGCGCTTGTCGCGGACCAGCCGGAAGAGCTCGGCGAGCTATGGGCCGAGCTCCTGGGCCGCGGGCCGAAGTGGAGGAAGGTCGCGCGGGCTTCGTTGGCCCTGCTGGACGAGGAGCTGCGGGCCGCGGTCGAGCGGACCGGGGCGCCGTGATGGCTCGGGCAGAACGCGAGGCCCTTCGCGGGCGGCAGCGCTTCATCGAAGAGAGCGCGTGCGTATCGCGCCCGATAGCGGCTACGTGGCCAGTCCGCCGCGGCGTTTCGCGCCGCCCCAAGCCCGTGCATGCGTACCTGGGACGAGCTCGGAAAGCCCTCTTCGTCCGGGCGCCATGGCCGGCGGCCGCC
>JBCCAW010000205.1:0-9290 GCA_039814655.1 Myxococcota bacterium
GAGAGCCGGGTGCCCGCCGCTCCGCCGACCCGGTGCGGGGGGAGCGTGTCGATGCGCTGGCCGTGGCGCACCTCGGCCTGCGCCAAGGCCTCGGCGACCTCCGGCGGGCCCCGCTCCCCGGCCGGCGCGAGCGTCGTGCCGACGTAGTAGAGGTCGACGGTGAGGCCATCGGCGGCGCCGAGAGGCAGCCCCACGACGCGGCGCGGCCCCAGGCCATCGAGGGTCAAGGTCGCGGGCCCCCGCGGCCCCGCGTCGCCGCTCGGAAGCAGCACCGAGAGGCTTCGGTCGAGCGTGCCCTCGAGGGGGTTGGCCGCGCCGCCGAGTCCCGCCACGAAGAGCGGCGAGTCGTCGGCCCCAGGCGGCGCCAAGCGCTCCGGCGGGGCCGGCGCCGCGCATTCGCTGAGCACCAGCGAAAGCGGTGAGGCGCCGAGACCCACGTCCGGCAGCCGCGCCTCCCGGGGACCCTCGACGTCCGTGCCCGTCGGCAGCACCAACTCGGGAACGCAAGCCCGCCCGCGCAGGGTCTCGGCCAGGGCGCTACGGCGCAGCGTCACGCTCCGGCAGCGCGCGCCGGCCCCGCAGTCGCGATGGTCGCGGCAGGGGGCCACGCAGGTCCCGGCCACCACGCAGAGGCCCCGGTGGCATTCCGAGGGCTCGTCGCAGGGCGCGCCGCGATCCTCCGCCGCACCGGACGCGAGGCACGCCAGCGGCGCTTCGCCGTCGTCCACGCCGGGACCGGAAGCCCCGCACACCTGGGCGGGCCCGCAGTCGCCGTCCGCCGCGCAGGACCCAGGCGGCGGCAGGGCGCTCGGCGGTGGATCGAGCGGCGCGCACGAGGGCGCCTCCGCGCCGCCGCCGCACGCCGCGGCGAGGCTCAGCAGCGCGAGCGCGAGGGCGGCGCGGAGGCCCTCGGGCGACGCGCCACGCATCACGGCGTGTCGTCCGGAGGCCCGCCAAGGGCAGCGTGGAGCGCCGAGACCCGCGCGGCGAGGGCCTCGTCGCCGGGGAACGGGCGCAGGCGCGCGAGGACCTCCGCGATGCGCGTCACGGCCTCCGCGTCCCGCTGGGCCTCGGCCTGATCGAGCGCGTCCGCGAGCCGCACCTCCGGCGCCTCGTCGCGTTGCGCGGCGGTGAGCAACGCCTGGAGCTCCCGGTCGGCCAGGCTCACCAGCGTGACCAGCGGCGGCGAGTCTGCCAGGCCGGGCGCGCCGTCTTGCGGCGCCAGGGATTCTGGCGCCAGGGGTTCTGGCGCCGGAGCCTTTGGCGCCGGGGCTTCCTCCGCGGCATGGCCCCGCTGCCAGCCCTGCGCCGGAAACGCCAGCACATCGGCTCCGGTCCCGTGTGGCGGGTTCGCCGCTTGCTGCGGCGCGCTAGGATCGTCGTCCTCGGCGTCGGGCGCGCCCCGGCGCAGCGCGCTGCCGAGGCTCGGTCCGAGGGCGGCGGCGAAGGGGCGGGCCTTGTCGCCCTCGCCCCGCTCGACGAAGTGGCGCGAGGCGCTCATCAGCGCGTCCTCGCGCTCGCCCGGGACGCCCTCGGGTGCCCGGAGCACCCGCTGGAAGAGCGCCTCGGCTTCCTCGTCCTCCCCGCGTTCGGCTACGAGCTCCGCGAGGCGCGCGAGGGTGCGGGGGTCGTCGCGGCGCTCGAGAAGCACCTGGCGGAAGAGCGGCTCGGCGGCGTCGATGCCCTCGAGGGCGAGGAGGAGCTCCGCCGCGCGGCGTCGCCAGAGCCCGGCACGGGCAGGGTCGTCCGTGGCCGCATCCGCGGCCGCCCGCCAGGCCTGCGCTGCCTCCGGGAGGCGGCCCCGGAGCTGATGCACGCAGGCCTCCGCCGCGCGCGCCGCGGCAAGGGCCGGCGCCAGCTCTCGGACGGTCTTGGCAATGGCCTCGGCCTCCTCCAGTAGCGCCTCCGGTGGCGGGTCGTTCTCCGCGTGCCATCCCCCGAGCACGGCCGCGACGGCCCGCGCCGCGACCTCGGCGCGGTCCACGGTGGCCCCGGTGCCCAGGAGGCCAGCGCGGGCGAGGCGCAGCGCCTCCGGCCGCCCGCGCTCGGCGAGGCGCGATATCCAGCCCCCCCAGGCCTGCGTGCCACCGCGAAGCGCCTCATCGACGAGCGCCGTGAGCTGCGCCCCGTCCACCGGCACGTGGCTTCCGACCCCCTCCGTGGCGAGGAGGCGCTCCGCGGTGCGATGGGCCCCTTCGGCGCGGAGCCGAAGGGACCGCTCGCCGTCGCGGAAGGCCGCGTGGGCCCGGAGCCAGCGGCGCGGCGGCCCGTCGCCTTCGAGCGCGGCAGCCAGCGCACCCGGGGCGCCCGGGGTCCGCCCCTCGAGCGCGCCTTCGACCCAGTGCGGGAGCCGGTCCGAAGGGCGGGCACGCCCCTCGAGGATCCGGGGCAGGGCGGCGGCCTCGCGAAGGCAGCGCGCGAGCTCCGGCGAGGGCTGCGCTTGCGGACGCACCGCGAAGCGAAGGCCCGAGGCGAGGTCCACGGCGAAGTCCGGCGGCAGCGCCGGCAAGCGCCACCCCTGGGGAAGGAAGAGCTCCGCGAGAAGCCGGCGAAGCGGGGCGGCGGCACGAAAGGCCCCGACCCGCGCGTCGAAGGGCAGCCCGCGCTCCGCCAGCGCACCGGCGAGGCGCTTCCACGGCGAAAAGGGGCCCTCCGCGACAAAGCGAAGGTCCTCGACGAAGGCCAGGAGGTCCCCCTTCGCGGCGAGGGGACGCAGCCGCACGACGAGCACGCCCACGGCGTCCGCGAGGGCGAGCTCGAGGGTGCCGGGGGGAAGTTCGGGCCCCATCAGAAGCTCCACGTCGGGCAGCGCGCGCGCAATGGCGTCGGCCGGGGCCTCGGCCACGAGCCGGCGCAGGCGGAGCCGTCGGCGGAGCAAGGCGTCGGGCCCCGCGGCCACGTCGAGGGCACCGCGCACCGGCGCCTCCAGCTCGAGGCCGCGCAGGCGGAAGGGGCCGACGAGGCAGGGCGCCCGAAGCGTCAACAGACACCGGTCCCGTGTCGCGCGGAGGTCGAAGCGCGGGCGCGGGGAGCGCGCCGGGAGGCTCACGACGACCCCGCCAAGTGCGCGACGAAGCCGGCCCAGGGCGCACCGAGCGCGGCCTCGGCCTTGCCTACGAGCTCCGAGAGATCCTCCTCGGCACCCGCCGCCCGGGCGCGACGGGCGGCGAGGAGCGCGGGCAGGGGCTGACCGGCCCCGGCGAAGGCGCGGGCCAGGTCTGGCAGCACGTGCACCGGCGCGGCGCCGAGGGAGAGGGCGCGACGGAGAAGGCCGAGGGCCTGCCCGGCCTCGCCGCGCCCCAGCGTCGACGTCGCCAGCATCCGGTAGAGTTCCGCGGCCACGGGGCCGCTCTCCTCCTGCGCCCATTGGAGGCCGAGGCGGAGGACCTCCTCCGCTGGCCCGCGGTGGCCCGTGGCGAGCTGCGCCGTCGCGAGATGCCCAAGCGCCGTAGCGAGCGTGGTCTTGGCGTCCGGGGAGAGCGCCCGGCCCTGCGCCGTGCGCAGCAGCACCGAGAGCGGCCCCGGCCAGCTCCCGAGAAGGGCCAGGGTCTCGGCGAACTCCCCCGCCGCGTTGTGCCGCGCCGCCCGGGGCACCTTGTCGAGGTCGATCTGAAAGGGCGGCGGCGCCGCGCCCCCGTCGCTACGGACCCGGGACGCCAGGAGCCCCGCGAGGGCCTCCAAGGGCACCTCCTCGATCTCGCCGCCGGCCTGCACGCTCACGTGCGCAGCGCCCGACGCCTCGACGCGCAATGCCTCGAGGCGCAACCCGTAGAGCGGCGCCAGGAGCAGGAGCCGGGCCCCCAGGAAGGCGCGCAGCTCCTCGGGCGTGGGCGCTTCCGCGAGCTCGGCGCTGCGCTCCTCGGGCTCGGCGAGGGCTTCGCTCAAGCGACGACGCAGCGCGCCGAGGGGCATCTCGAAGGCTTCGCCCGCGGGCGGACGAAGGCCGACGAGGGTCTGCTCCGGGTCGCTGGGGTCCGCCTCGATGGAGAGGAGCTCGAGTCCGGCGACGGCCAGAAAGGCGAGGGTTTTGTCACCCAGGAGCTGGGCGACCTCCTGGAGCTGCGGGGCGTCCTCGAGCAGCTGCGCAAACCAGCCATCCGCGCGCACCGGCCCAAGGTCGTGGGACCCACCCATGGGGGACAGCCTGGAAGGCGAGGCTTCGCGGGGTCAAGGACGGGACGCGTCAAGCACGGGACGCGTCAAGGACGGGACGCGCGGCCCCGGTACCACGCGATGGTCTTGGCCAGGCCGTCCTCGAGGTCCACGGCCGCGCGGAAGCCGAGGAGCTCCTCGGCCTTGCGCACGTCCGGGATACGGAGCTCGACATCCGCGAAGTCCCAGGGAACGAAGGTGATCTCCGAGGACGACTCCGCGAGGCGCTTCACCAATCGCGCGAGCTGGTAGATGGTCACCGTGGACCGCGGGTTGCCGATGTTGAAGGTCTCACCGACGGCCTCGTCCCGCGTGAGCGTCTGCACGATGCCCTCGACGATGTCGTCCACGTAGCACCAGGCGCGGATCTGGTCGCCCTGGTTGTGAATGGTGATGGGGTCGCCGGCGAGAGCGCGGACCACGAAGGCGTGCACGGCCCCCTCGCCGACCTGCCCGGGCCCGTAGATGTTGAAGGGGCGGATGGCGCAGGTCTTGAGCCCGAACTGCTTGTAGTAGTTGTGCGCGAGGTGCTCGGTCGCGAGCTTGCTGACCGCGTAGGTCCAGCGCGCCTCGCCCACGGCACCCAGGCTGGTGACGTCCGCCTCCTGGACGCGGAAGGCGTAGGTCCCGAAGACCTCGCTGGTGGAGAAGTCGATGAGGCGCTCGACGGTCCCCGCGTCCTTGGCCGCGCGGAGCACGTTCATGGTGCCCTCGATGCTCACCTCCATGGTGAGCACGGGGTTGTTGAGCACGGTGTCGACGCCCGCGATGGAGGCGAGGTGCACGACGTAGTCGACGCCCTCCATGCACTCGCGTACGCGGCCGACGTCGCGCACGTCGCCCTTCACGAGCTCCACGTTCGCGTGCGTGTCGAGGCCCGCATCGCAAGCGCATTTCGACGCAGCACATCGAGGATGCGAACGCGCGCGCCGGCCACGAGGCGCCGGGTGAGCGCCGTGCCGATGAAGCCGGCCCCGCCGGTCAGAAGAAAGGTCTTGCCCTCGAGCTCCGGGGGCAGCGCCGCGTCGGTCATGAGCGCGGCGTACCACCGGCTGGGAGGCCGGGCACGTTTACAGGCCCGAGTGCGCCGTGGAACCCTAGCGGTCACCCGGAGGCGCCATGGGCTTCTTCAACCGCTTGAACACCGTACTCAAATCGAACCTCAACGCCCTCGTCGACCAAGCCGAGGACCCGGAAAAGCTCATCGCGCAGACCGCACTCGACATGCGGGCGGAGATGAAGAAAGCCAAGCGCGAGCTGGTGCAGACCCTCGGGACGGCCAAGCGCCTCGAGAAGGAGGCCGGCGAGCTGGAGGAGGAGGCCGAGGGCTGGGAGGAGAAGGCCGTGCTGGCGCTCAAATCCGGCGACGACGACCTCGCGCGCGAGGCCCTGAAGCGAAAGCAGAAGGTCCGAAAACAGGCCGAGGACGCGCGGGCTCGCGCCGCTCAGCAGGCGCGAAACGCCGACGCGATGAAGGACACGCTCGAGCGCATCGAGCAGAAGGTCGAGGAGCTCGAGGACCGGAAAGCCCACCTCGCCTCCGCCGTGCGCCAAGCCCGAAAGACCCCCGGGACGGCGCCGGGAGGCTCCTCGCGCTTCGGCTCGGAGACCTTCGACGAGCTCGAGCGCATGGCCGGCCGCATCGATCAACTCGACGCGGAGGTGGAGGTGCACGGGCTCATCGACGACAGCCCGGAGGTCGCGGACCTCGAGGCGCGCTTCCGGGCCCTCGACAAGGCCACGGGAAGCTCCGAAGTCGAGGACGAGCTCGCGGCGCTGAAGCGAAAGCTCGACTGACGCATGGAGCGCCTGGTCGTGTGGCACCGGGTGCTGCCGCCGACGCGCGTAGCCCAGGACGCGCCGGACGCAGCGGCGACCTGGGCCGCGGAGGCGCGGCGGCGTTTCGCGGAGGCCCGGGGCCAGTGGCTCGGGACCGTGGGGACGTCCTTCGCCATGGCCTACGACCTACCCGAGCTCGCCGGGGCTCTGGACCTGAGCCTCGCGCTCCTGGACGAGGCCGACGCGGCCCTCGACCCTCCCGGCGGTCTCCCGGTGGCCATCGGGGTCGCCACGGGAGTGCTCGAGGAGTACGAGGGCGGTCCCGTCGGGAGCGCGCTCCAGCGCGCCGAGCTGCTCGCCAACCGCGCGCGCCGCGGGGAGCTGGTGCTCGACGCGGCGACGCGCGAGCTCTCGGAGACGACCTACCTCTTCGGGCGCTCGGTCGGCGCCGGGGCGGCGGTGCTCCGCGGCAGCACCATCGACCGGGCGACGCCTCATCGCGCCGCCTGCCGCCGGGCCCTCTCCGCGCTCGCGCCCGTGCCCGTCGTGCCGGCCATCGCCGGCGCCCTCGGCGCCCTCGACGTGCTCACCATGCGCGGCCAGGCGACGGACGCGGTGGTCCTCCGCGGGCCGTCGGGGGCCGGGGCGGAGACCTACCTCGAAGCGCTGGCCCAAGACCGCCCCCCGGCCGCGTGGCTGCGTCTCGCCGGCGTGCCCGGGGCCCTCGAGCCTCTCGGTTCGCTGCGCTTCGCCCTTCGCCGGCGCTGGGCCGAGGAGCCGGCCACGGCCGCGGAAGCGAGCCTCGGCGACGGCACGCTGCGGCGCGTGGCCTGGGGCGACGTGGTGCCGCGTGCGGAGGTCGTGGCGGCGCTGGTGCGGCGGTTTTCGGCCTGGCGCGAGGCCAGCGGCGGCGACGTCCGCCCCTGGCTCAGCTTCGACCCGGCCATGACCGTCGACCGGGCGACCTGGGGTGTGGTCGCGGACGCCGTCGAGGCGACGCCCGCCTTCGTCATCGCGCGGACGCCGGTGGACGCGCCGCTGCCCGGTGACCTCGCGCGGCTGCCCCTCGTCGAGCTCGTCGTCCCGGCGCTCCGTCTCGAAGACGCCAAGCGCGTCGCCCGGACCGTGCTCGGGTCGCCGGACGGCGACGGTCAGGAGGCCGCGCGGCGCGTCGCCGTACTCGGGGGCGACTCGCCGCTCGGCGTCCTCGAGGCGGCGCGCACGCTGATCGCTGCGGGCGATCTCGTCCCCGGCGAAGAGGGCTTTCACTGGCGCGTGGCGCCGCGCCCGGGGATGACCGCCATCCCCCTCGAGGACCTCTACGCCGAACGGCTCGGCGGCCTCGATGCGGCACCGCTTCGCATGCTCGAGGCCGTGTGCTTGTGTCCGCCTGGGACGCCGGCCGCCGTGGTCGCGGGCCTGGCCGATGCCGACGGCCTGGGGCACGAAGAGCAGCGCGCGGCCATGGCGCTGCTCGCAGAAGACGCGCTCGTGGCCGGAGACCCGCCGCAGCCCGGTGGGGAGCTGCTGCGGCGGCTCGTGGTGTCGAGCATGCCGCCCTCGCGGGCGGCGGAGCTGCATCGGTACCTGGGGGACGCCATGGACACGGACGCGGCCTTCGCCGGACCACTGGCCCGCGCCACGGTGGGCTGGGTGCGGGGCGAGGGCGGTCAGGGCGAGGCGGCGTCGAAGGCCTTGCTCACCGCCGCCCGGGGCGCGCTCGACGCAGGCTTTCGCCGCGATGCGCAGCGCCTCGCGGCCGCCGCGGTGCAGCTCGACCCAACGGCGGCGGTGCGAGGCACGGCGGGAGAGCTGAGCCGCGGCGCGTCGCTGACCCCGGACCAAGAGGGGAGCGTGCCCCCGGCGGCGACCACGCGGGCGAGCGATGCCGTGGACGCGCTGCTTCGCGGCGACCTCGAGGCCGCGGAGCGCACCCTCGACAAGGCCATCGCCGAAGGCCGAAGCCTCGCGGCGGCGGACCGCATGCGCGCGCTGACGCACCTGGCCCGCGGCGACATGGGCAGCGCCATGGTCGCACTCGGCCGGGCGCGTCGCATCGGAGAACGGGACCCGGAGCGACGGGCGCGGGCGTCGCTCACGCTCAGCTGGATCCGGCTCCAGGGCGAAGACGCGGACCGCGCCGTGCGCTCGGCGCTCGAAGGGCTCGCGGCGGCGCGGCTCGCTCAGGATTCCCGTGGCGAGGCGGCCGCACTCCTCACGCTGGCGGCATGTTACCGAGCGCTCGGCCGCGGCGACGATGCCGCCCGCCTGGCCCGCGCGGCCTCGGGCTGAGTCCGGGGAGCGCGCCCGCGCGGAGCTTCCGCTTGTACTCGGCGCCACCGGCACCATGCTTGCGGGCAGTGGCCTTCCCTCATATCGCCTACGGGACGCCCCGGAAGATCCCGAAGGCGCGAAGTCTCGTGGGCCGCGTGGTGGTGCTCGACGTCGCCTTCGCCTCGCGCGCCGGCGGCGTGAGCTTCGAGAAGGTGACCAAGCCCTTCATCGAGGCCCTCGGCCCGCGCCTCGCCATGTGGATCGACCACCACGACCACGAGCGCCACGCGGACTTCGCCGGCGACCCGCGCTTCGTGCTCCGCACCAAGGCCGAGCATGGGGCCTGCCCGGAGCTCGTCACGCCCGAGCGCGTGCGCTGGGCCGGCGCCATCGACACCGTGTGCTGCCACGTGGACTTCGACGGCCTCTGCTCGGCGGCCAAGTGGATTCGGGACGGCGTGGAGCCCTACCCCGGGGCCGACGACGACGCCCGGGCCATCGACACGCGCCTCGGCACGCCGAGCGAGCGCGCGGCCGTTCTGGACCGAGCGCTGCGGGCGCGACCGCGCGACGACGCCTTGAAGGGCCTCATCGTTCGCTACCTGTCCGAGGGCGCCGGCGATACGGCGCTGCTGGAGCAGTTCAAGGAGGCCTCGAAGCGCCTCCTCGGCCTGGAGCGGGAGTCGCGACGCCTCGCCACGCGCTACGCCGTCGATGCGGGCGTCGCCGTGTGCGACGCGCGGGTCCGCGACGGCGCCTACGACAAGACCACGCTCCTGCTCCTCGGTCAGCAGCTCGCGCCCATCAGCGTGGTGCACGACGAAACCACGGTGACGGCCGCCGCGCGCTTCGATTCGGGCATCGATCTGCTGGCCGCGCTGGGCCTCGAGGGCGGCATGCCCACGCGCGTGTCCGTGGCAGCGAAGGAGCTGGGGGACGTGCTGGACAGGTTGCGAGCGCTTCCCGCGCTCCCGGCCTCCTAGCGGACCGCGCGGCGCCACGCCGGCGCGGCCGCTCACTCTCCCCCAGCCCACCTTCGAGGCCGCGTCCACCAGCGTGTCGTCAAAATTGGCCAGGTCGGCCCC
>JBCCAW010000575.1:0-3860 GCA_039814655.1 Myxococcota bacterium
CACGCTCGACGCCATCGCGGGGCGCGGCGGGTGAGGGGCCCTGGGCCCGGAGCGGCGCGGCGCGCGCGTTGCCCTCCCGTGCGCCCCGCCCCACGCTCCAGGCCGTGCGCGACGAGTACAAAGGCGAGATGAACCGGGACGTGCCGCCGGCGCGGCCCGGGGAGTTCGCACCGCTCGTCCTCGGTCCGCTCCAGGTCTGGCCGCCGGTGGTGCTCGCGCCCATGGCCGGCGTCACCAACTGGCCCTTTCGGACGCTTTGCGCGCGCTTCGGCGCCGGCCTCTACGTGAGCGAGATGATCACGGCGCGGCCCCTCGTCGAGGGGCGCGAGAAGGCCCTCAAGCTGGCGGACTTCGGGCCCGAAGAGTCGCCGCGCTCGCTCCAGATCTACGGCGTCGACCCGCACTTCGTGGGCGAGGCCGTGAAGCGCCTCGTCGGGGAAGGGCGCGTGGACCACATCGACATGAACTTCGGCTGCCCGGTGCGGAAGGTGACGCGAAAGGGCGGCGGCGCGGCCATCCCCGTTCGGCCGCTCCTGCTCCGGGACATCGTGCGCGCCGCCGTGAAGAACGCCGGCGAGGTGCCCGTCACCATCAAGTTCCGCATGGGCATCGACGAGGAGCTCCTCACCTACGAGGACACGGGACGCATCGCCGAGGAGGAGGGCTGCGCGGCCGTCGCGCTGCACGCCCGTACCGCGGCGCAGCTCTACGACGGTGAGGCGCGCTGGGAGCACATCGCGCGGCTCAAGCAGGCCGTGAGCCGCATCGCCGTGCTCGGCAACGGCGACGTCTGGGAGGCCTGGGACGCGCTCCGCATGATGCGGGAGACGGGCTGCGACGGAGTGGTCGTCGGCCGCGGCTGCCTCGGCCGGCCCTGGCTCTTTCGCGATCTGGCCGCGGTCTTCGAAGGCCAGGAGCCGCCGGATCCGCCTCGCTTTGGCGCCATCGTGGACACCATGCTCGTGCACGCCGGCATGCTCGCGGGCTGGATGGGCGAGGCGCGGGCCATGCGCGACTTCCGCCGCCACAGCACCTGGTACACCAAGGGCTTCCGCGGGAGCGCCCAGCTTCGTCAGGACCTCATGCGCGTCACGACGCTGGCAGATCTCGAGCGCAGCCTGCGCGCCCACGACCCGGACGAGCCCTTCCCGCCGAGCGCCATGCGCGTGCAGCGCGGCAAGACCGCGGGCACGCAGAGGGTCACGCTCCCGGACGGCTTCCTCGTGGACCGCTTCACGAACGCGACGCCGCCTACAGCGGCAGCCGCGGCGTGGACGAGCGGCGGCTGAGTCGTGCCTCGAGGCGCGCCACGCGGTGGTCGCGCTCGGCCTCGAGTGGGCAGGTGTGCGGCGCATGCAGGAGCGCCTCGCGGAGGTCCTTGCTCCGGTGCTCGTGGAACTTGGCCAGGGCGAGGCGCACGCGCGGGTCCTCGGGCCGTGCGCCGAGGGCCCGGAGCAGCGCGTTGCCCTCGTCCGCGAGGCGACGCTCACGGCGGGCGAGACGCGCCGCCAGCAAGAGCGCGTCGACGGTGCAGCGCGCATCGCCGCCTCCTTCGGCCGCCGCCTCGGCGAAAGCCCGGGCGAGCCCCGCGTTGCCCGCGCGTTCGGCGACGGTGGCGAAGCCGAGCTGCTCGTCGGGCTCGAGTTCGCGTCGGAGCGCCGTGTAGCGCGCCGCGAGCTCGCCCAGGATGGCCGCGAGCGCGACGAGGTCATGGCCGTTGTGCTCCACGACCGCGTCGAGGCGCCCGGGCTCTCCGCTCCGCAGGAAGTGGAGGAAGATGCCCGGGATCTCCGCGCCGTCGACGTCGTGCTAGCGTACGAAGGTCAGCACCTCGCGCTCCATGTCCACGAGGCGGACGCGCTGGAGCCGTCGCTTGTAGAGGCGGCGTGCGCAATGGAGCAGGTCCAGGTGCGGCGGGAGCGTGGGCGCGGCGATGCGGTTCAGCACGAAGCGCGCCCGGAGCAGGGGCCAGTCGAAGCTCTTGCCGTTGTAGCTGACGACGCAGCTCGCGGCGGCGATGCGTTCGGCCAGATGGCGGAGCAGCGGGCCCTCTTCGCCGAGGCGCGTGAGCAGGAGCTGCTCGACGACGAGCGATTCGTCCTCGAAGAAGGCCACGCCCACGAGAAAGGGCACGGTGCCCGCGGCCGTGCCAAGGCCCGTGGTCTCCGTGTCCACCAGCAGCATGCCGCGGAGATCCACCTCGCCGAGGGCCGGGTCGAGGGCCAGCTCGGCCACGCGGGCGCTCGTGGCGCCGAGCGCACTCCGGACGGGCACGCGCCCGTGGCAGTGGTGCGGCTCGAGCACGCTCCGGACGACGTGCACGGGGCCATGGGGCGTCTCCTCGAGCTGGCCCGGGAGGGCGCGCGCCGGTCCGTGCGTGACCAGAGCCGGGGCGTCCCGGAGCACCCGCGCCAAAAGGCCCTCGCCGGCGGACGTACCCTCGCGCATGTCGGCGCGGAGACGGTTTTGCGCCTGCGCCGCCATCCCGTCGAGGGTCTGCCGGAGCGCCGCGATGCGCGCCAGCTTCGGGTCCGCGGTCACGCCTTCGCTCTCCGCCCGGGAGCCAGCCCCGGCGCCCGGGCCGGCGCCGCCGAGGCGCGCGAGCTTGCCGGCGAGACGTCCCATCAGTGCGCCGTCGTCCAGCCCGCGTCGTCGAGGAGGCCGAGCACCAGCGCCTTGCGCGGCGTGCGCTGGAGCCCGGGAATGTCCGCGGGCAGTCCCGCGTCCGGGCCGATGCAGGCCGGGCAGCCCCGCGCGCAGGCGCAGCGCTCGATGAGCGAACGCGCTCGGCGAAGCAGTCCCTCGCGCTCGTCGAAGAGCCGCGGCGCGAGGCCGATGCCGCCGGGGACGGCGTCGTAAAGGAAGAGCGTCGGGTCGAAGCCACCGCCGCCGGAGCTCGGCGGCGCGCCCTCCGTGCTCTGGTCGCCCACGGTCGTGCCGACGTCGCGAGGGTCCACCATGAGCCCCGTCGCTGCCACGACGCGGAGCGTCGCCAGGAGCCCGCGCAGGCCGTCGATGATCGTCGCCCGGGGCACGCCCCGCGTCTCCGCGCAGCGCAGCACGAGCTCTTCCGGCCAGGTGAGCCAGAAGGCGCTCGTGTGCATCTGCATCTCCGGCAGGCGCACGTCGCCGTAGCCCACGTTCTCGTGCGTGTGGAACTTGATCTTCTTGTAGCCGACCACCTTCTGGACGACGGAGACCTCCCCGAGACCGGCCGCGAGGCGCGGCCCCGGCGAGGCGCCGCCCAGCTCGGCGCCGGTCGCCAGCGCGGCATCTGACGCCGCGGACGCGAGACCCATCGAAGCCAGGCTGGCGGATACGAGGCCAGGGGTCGCGAGGGCGGCGCCGTCTTCCTCTTCGACGACGGTCACCTTCGTGTGCGTGATGGCCGTCGTGTAGTAGTCGGGCTTCACCCTTCGGACGAAGGCCTTGTGGTTGTCGAAGTCGAGGCGCTCGACCTGATACTGCGCGCCGGCGTGCTGGTAGATGGCCTGCACGTGCAGCATCACGTGCGTCGAGCGCCAGTCCATCTCGGCGATGGTCTTGTCCGTGTCGAGGTCGACGACAACGAAGTTGTCCCAGCTCACGCTCCTCAGGCTCACGTGGTTGGCCGGGTAGCCCTCCGTCGCCCAGTGATGCACGAGCGTGCCCTGTGCGTTCGGCGCCGGGTGCACCACGCCGTGGTCCGCGAGAAAGCCGAGGGCGTCGGCGAGACCTTCGGCGGGCAGGTCGCCGAAGCGGTCGCCCTCCTCGAAAGGCAGCTCGAAGGCCGCACACTTCAGATGCTGCACGAGGATCTCGACGTTGTCCGGGTCGATGCGCGCGTGCTCGACGGGCGCGTCGAGAATCTGCCGCGGGTC
>JBCCAW010000412.1:0-5441 GCA_039814655.1 Myxococcota bacterium
CTCCGAGACGCCCTACCGGGTGGTGAAGGCGACGCCGCTCACGAGCCACGGGGTCGCCCCGCGCCGCGGACGTACAGGCCTTGATGGCGTGCGCGACGAGCGTCGCGGCCGTGGTGCGTCAGCAGCACCCGGAGTTCTCCCTAGGCGTCGAGGCCGGGGACACGCCGGAGCTCATCGCCGACGCCATCGCCGATCGCTTCGTCTCGGACACGGACCAACGACAGGCGATTCTGGAAGCCCTCGACATCGGAAAGCGGCTGCACCTCGTCACCGACGCCGTCGGCGAGCTCCTCGCGATGGTCGCGAGCCGCGGTCTGCCTTCCTGAAGGCGCCGCGTCCCGCGGGCAGCCCCGCGCTACTCCGCGTCGAAGAGCAGCGTGGGGTCGTAGTCGACCTCCATCGCCGAGGGCGGCGCGACGGCGAAGTCCGCGGTCTCGAGGTCATACATATGACCCATGCGAAGGCGCTTGGTCTCGAGGTAGCCGCGGTTGAGCGGGTGCGGCTGAACGAGGTGGGGCACGCGCCGGGTCACCGTGACGCCGTGCTGGCGAAGGGCCGCGACCTTGGTCGGGTTGTTGGTCATCAAGGCCACGGACGCGACGCCGAGGTCGTCCAGCATGGCCTTGACCATGTGGTAGCGGCGGAGGTCGTCACCGAAGCCGATCTCCTTGTTGGCGTCGACGGTGTCGAAGCCCTTCTGCTGCATCTCGTAGGCGCGGATCTTGTTGCCGAGGCCGATGCCGCGGCCCTCCTGGCGCAGGTAGAGCACGACGCCCTGGCCTGCCTCGGCCACGCGGCGGAGCGCGAGGTCGAGCTGCTCGCGGCAGTCGCACTTGAGCGAGTGGAGCACTTCGCCCGTCAAACATTCGCTATGGGCGCGGGCCAGCAGCCCCTCGGCGCCGCGCACGTCGCCCATTGAGATGGCGAGATGCTCGTTGGGGTTGCCCTCCTCACGGTAGGCGACGACTTCGAAGGCGCCGTATTCCGTGGGGAGCCGACACTGCGAGTACCGCTCGACGGCGGGGACCTCGATTTGGGGATTCATAGCTCTTTCCGCGACGGTGTCGCGCCAGCCGGTGGGCCGCTCGGGGCTTGGGGGTGTGGCGCGACGGGGTCAAGCGTACGGTACGGCGGGAGTCTTTCGCACCCGCATCCTCGTAAGCGCTTAGGTAGACGAGTCTCGCCCGAAATCGTTTCGACGCAAATCGACTTTCGTCGCAGGCGCGTCCTCGACCGGCCGGGCACCCGTTGGGACGGGTGCGGGAACGTCTGGATTCACCAGGATTTGACGTACCGCGTTCGGGGACGCCTCGTCAGCGCCGCCTCACGGGGTCTTTCGGCTCTGCTGCTCGAGCTGCTCCGCCTGCCGGTGCGACCGAAGCGCGTCGTGAACGTCCCCGAGCTCGCCGGCGAGTACCTTGGTGAGGTTGTGCACCGTGAGACCGATCCGGTGGTCCGTAATGCGGCTCTGCGGGAAGTTGTAGGTGCGGATCTTCTCCGACCGGTCGCCGGAACCGACCATCGATCGCCGCTCGGCGCTCTGCGCCGCCTGCTGCTCACGCTCGGCGATCTCGTGGAGCCGGGCCCGGAGGATCTGCATGGCGCGCGCGAGGTTCTGGTGCTGCGAGCGCTGCTCCTCCGAGCGCACCATGATGCCCGTGGGCACGTGGAGCAGGTTGATGGCGCTCATGGTGGTGTTCACGCCCTGACCGCCGGGGCCGCCGGCCGCGGTTTTGGTGATCTTGAGGTCCTTTTCGTCGATCGCGACCTCGACCTCCTCCGCCTCGGGCATGACGGCCACGGTCGCCGTGGAGGTGTGAATGCGCCCCTGGGACTCGGTCGCGGGAACGCGCTGCACGCGGTGCACTCCGCCCTCGAAGCGGAGCTTGGCGTACACGGCGTCCCCGCTGACGAGGGCGATGAGCTCCTTGAGGCCCCCGGCGCTCGCCGGGCTCGTAGAGAGCACCTCGACGGTCCAGCCCTGGGCCTCGGCGTAGCGGCCGTACATGCGGAAGAGGTCCGCGGCGAAAAGCGCCGCCTCCTCGCCGCCGGCGCCGGCGCGAATCTCGAGCACGACGTCGCGCTCGTCGGCCGGGTCCTTCGGGAGCAGCAGGAGCTGCAGCTCCTTGGCCAAGGCGTCGCGTTCGGCCCGGAGGTCGGGCAGCTCGGCCTCCGCGAGCTCGCGCAGCTCCGGGTCCTCGAGGGCCGTCTCGTCGTCGGCGATGCGCGTCTCGAGGTCGCGGAAGCGAGCAAAGGCCGCCACGAGCGCCCCGAGCTCCGTGCGCTCCTTGGTGAGGCGCCGGAGCCGACCGGCGTCGCTCACGACCTCCGGACGGCAGAGCAGCTCCTCGATCTCCCGGTGCCGGGCCGCGAGGCTCTCGAGGCGGGCGAGCGGGAGCATCTCAGCCTTGGCCTAGCGCCTGGCCCGACCGCAGTCCGCTCCGAAGCGCGGCACGAAAGCCCGCGAAGCTCGGGAAGACCAGCGGCTCGAGGGCCGGCGCCGGGCTCGCGTCGGCCGGGGACGGCGCGTCCTCGCTCGCACGCTCGCGCCAGGCGGCGGCCTCCATGGCGGCGATGGCCACCTCGACCTGATCGTCGTCGGGCTCCCGCGTGGTGATCTTCTGGAAGAGAAAGCCCGGCCAGAGGAAGACGCGCAAGGGACCCCGGGTGCAGTAGCGCGCGCTCAGGCGCTGCAGCTCGAAGCTGAAGGCCGCGATGAAGGGCAGGAGCGCGATGCGCAGGGCCAGGAGCGTGACCTGACCGAGCAGGCCCTCGAGGCCCGCCGGAAGCAGCAGCGGCGCCGCGAGGGACCCAGCCACGATGGACATGAGCACGACCACGACGAGGAAGGTCGTGCCGCAGCGCGGGTGGAGCGTGGTCTGCGCTTGCACGTTCTCCACCGTGAGCTCGAGGTCCTGCTCGTAGGCATGGATGGTCTTGTGCTCGGCGCCGTGGAACTGGAAGGTCCGGCGGATCTCCGGGATGCGGCTGATGCCGACCATGTAGAGGAAGACGATGAGCAGCTTGAAGGCGCCGATGACGACGTGAAAGCGCGCGTCGTCGAGGCCGAAGTCGATTCCGAAGAGCTTGCCAGACCCGGACGCCAGCAGCTGTGGCAGGGCCACGAAGAGGCCGAGGGCGAGGAGCGTGGAGAGCACGATGGCGCCCTTCCCTTCCTCCTCGGGCATCTCCTCGCCTTCCGGGACCTGCTGCTCGGCGCTGAACTTCAGGGCCCGCCAGCCGAGCTGGAGCGCCTCCCCGAGCGTCGCGACGCCGCGGAGAAAGGGCAGCTTGAAGAGCTTCGCGGTCTTGGGCGCGTAGGGCTCTTCGAGCACCACGAGGGAGCCATCGGGGCGCCGCACCGCGATGCTGAGCCCCCGCGGGGCCCGCATCATCACGCCTTCGATGACCGCTTGACCGCCGATGTAGGGACGCTTTTCGGACTGCTCCGCCATGGCGGGGAACGCTAGCGCCGACGAGGGACCGGGGCGAGTCGGAGCGGCCGATCGGAGACAGCCGCGCCGGCGCCGTGCGAGAAACTTGCCCATCGGCCAGAGACTCTGCGAGAGCCGGGGGAGACGATGGGTCAAAAGCGCATTCAGCTGATCGTGCACGGACGCGTGCAGGGCGTGTTCTACCGAGCCACCGCGCAGCGAGAGGCAAGGCAGAACGCGCTCACGGGCTGGGTCAAGAACCGCCCGGACGGCTGCGTGGAGATGGTCGTGGAGGGAGACGAGGACGCCGTGAAGGACTTCCTCAACTGGGCGCAGCAAGGCCCCGCCACGGCACGCGTCGACCGGGTCGAGACCAAATGGCGAAGCTATACCGGCGAATTTTCAGACTTCCGCATCGCGTAGCGGCGCTACGCATGCCGGAACCCCCGGCCCCAGCCCAGGCCCACCGGGCCGGGCGGGTGCGCTCGGACTCTGAGCCGACGGAGACCGTCGCGCTCCTTCTGCTGAGCGCCCTCGCCGCCCTCCTCGCCTCCACCGCTCGGGCGCAGCCTCATGTCGCCGCGGCGCCCGATCGCGCCCAGCTCGAGCACTGGGCCGCCGAGCTCCGGGCCCCGGAGCCGGAGGTCCGCGAAGAGGCCTGGCGCCGGCTGACGACGCTGCCGGCGGAGGCCCTCCCGGCCATCGACGCGCGGCTGGCCTACACGCGACGCCAGGAGATCCCGGAAGAAGACGGCTACGACGCACTCCGGGCCTTTCGCCACGCCATGGGCAGCCTGCGCGCCGACGACATGGTCGACATCGCCCCGGGCGTACTTCCCGCGCTGGCCGAGCGTCGCGACCCGGTCATCGCGCGTACGGCGGAACGCCTGGCGTACCTGCGGAGCCTGGAGGCCCTCGGCAGCCACGCGGCGCTGCGGCGCGTGGGCGACGTGCTCGCGCTGACGCCGCGTATGTGGCGCTGGGAACGCCGGCGCCTCGTCGCCCGCGCCGGCCTCGCGCTCGGTCCGGCGCTCGTGAGCCTTACGGTGCATGGGGACACGAACGTGCGCGTCTGGGCCGGTTGGGGGCTGCGCCAGCTCGGCCTTCAGAGCCCCGGCGCGGCGGTGCAGAGCCTCGAGGGCGAAGGCCTCGCCGATCTCTTCGGCGCCTACGCGGACGCCCGGGACTTCGACGCCATGCCCGTCATCGTCGACTTCGTTGGCCACCCGGACCGGGCGCTTCGCGACGCGGCCCGCGCGGCCATGGAGCGCTTCGCACACAACGGGATCTGGCAGCTCCGGCGCGCCTTCAAAAACCAGCTCGGCCGCGAGGCGGATCCCGAGTGGGGCTGGGTGAGAACGCAGCGCGAACTCTACGACGGCCTCGACGCCGAGCGCCTCGCGCCGATCACCGAAGCCCTCGACGCCGCCCTGGCCGCATCCGGCGCGGCTGCGCTCGCGGGCGCCGACGCCGTGCTCCAGGCCGCGCCGCTGCATCCCCGGCGTCATGAGCTGGCCCCGGTCTACGCGGGCGCCGCCCCGGACGCAGAGCCGGCGGAGGCGCGGCGGCGGCTGCGGCGGGCGCTGGCCCTGGCACCGGAGGCCATGGAGGCCCGCACGTGGACGCAGCGCCTGGGGGACGTCGAGCGGCGTCTGGACGCGGCGCGCGGCGTGGAATTCGACGCGCCCGAGGCGGCGCCGACGGTCGCGTCGGGCGTCGCTCCGGCGGGGCCCGCCGACGCTGCGAAGGCCGACGAAGCCGCCCTGCCGCGTGGGCTCGGCGCCGCCGCCCTGCTCGCCTCGTTCTGCGTCCTGCTGGCGCTCGGCTGGCGCCTGAGGCACCGGCTCCCGACGGCGCCGGGTTCCTTCGGGACGCGCTATCGAGCGCTCGCGGCGGCGCTCCCGTTGCCGCGCCGCCGCGGCCGCGGCCCCTTGCAACGCGCCGCCGCGCCTTCGCTGCGCGCGCCGGCCCAGCGGCTCCTCCGGCGCGCTCGCTACGTGTGGGAAC
>JBCCAW010000529.1:0-4230 GCA_039814655.1 Myxococcota bacterium
CGCCGGGCCGCATCGGCCGTGAAGAACTGGTGCTCTCCCGTGGTCTCCGTCGCGAGCAACGTCGCGAAGGCGTAGAAGCTCGCCACGGCGCCGCCCTGGGCGAGGATCTGGAACTTGGTCGCGGCGCCGGGGGCCGCGTTCCGGAAGGGGTTGTTCGGGTTGATCAGCGTGATGTCCGACGGGAAGACGCCTTCGTCCTCGTCGAAGAACTCGTAGGTCAGACCCGTGGTCTGGAAGCCGAAGACGAACTCGCCCGGGTCCTGGAAACACCCGCCAAGCGAGAGAGCCGCGCAGAGCGCGACCGTCAGCGCCGGCGCTTCAAATCGTGATCTGTACATAGGTCCGAATCTCCCACTCCGTGCCGAGAGCGTCATTGATGTTGGGAAGGAAGCGCTCCGAAAACTCATCGAGAGTTCTGAAGGTCGTCCGGATTCCGAAGCGCGTTTGCGAGGGCGCGAAGAACTGCTGCGGCGCGAGCGAGTAGGACACGTCGAGCATCGTCTGCAGGGGCAGCGTGAAGTTGAAGTCCCGATAATAATCGAAGGGTCCCCAATCGTCGATCTTGATGAAGTACTCGGCGGCGAAGCGACCTTGCATGAGGCGCCCCTGCGTGCCGTAGCGCGTGATGGTCCGGTCGTCGTTGCCGTTCGCCTGCCCGTTGCCCGCGTAGATGCGGTTCACGAGGCGCCAGCCGTTGCCGAAGTTGTTGATCGTCTGGAGCGAGACGTCCCAGAGGTCTTGCGCAGGCGCCGAGGTCGGGAAGCCGAAGACGAAGCCTTCGGCAGAGATGCCGATGCCCGCGTCCTGAATAGTCGGGAGGATCCGGTAGGTGAAGTCCAGGGCGAAGGCGAACTTGGCGTCCTCGCGCGCGACGTTGTCCCAGGCCCACATGAAGGTGGCCGGCGTCGGGTCGTAGGTGAGGAGCAGCTCGAAGCCGTAGGTCTCCCGGTTGCTGCGCACCCAGAAGGGGTCCGCGAGCTGGTTTCGCGCGATGGTGCCGGGGAAGTAGGTCCCGGTCTCATTGTCGAAGAAGTCGTCGATCTGCGGGAGCGGTCCGATGAGCGGCCGCTGGATCAACATGTTCGGCGCGATCTGGAAATCGCCCACGTTGACGGCGGCGCCCGTGGAGACGGCCCAGTGGTTGCCCTGGCCGCTCTCCTTGAGCGTCCAGCCCGTGAAGGTCAGCGTCGGGTCCCAGCCAGCATCCGCGACGAGGCCGCGGTAGCCGCCCTGCGCGTACCAATAGAAGGGCGCGAGCTCGAGCTTGATCTTCGCCTTGCCGCCGAAGGTGTCGGCGTAGCCGATCTCGTCCTGGACCAGGGCCTGCCCCGTTTCGAGATAGCTCCCGAGCCCGGAACTCTCGTCCGTGTCGACGACGTATTGGAACTCGCGGCCGACGCGGCGTGAGCCGGCCATGATGGCTCCGAGCTCCAGCGTCATGGGCCCGAAGCGGCGCGCCAGGTAGAAGGTCGAGCGCCGGTCCTGGGGGATGGGCAGGGCCGAGGAGGTCGGCGCGCTCGCCCGCTGGGCGATGTCCTCCTGGTGCATGAAGGAGTACTGCCAGGGTCCGGTTTCCCGGTACCACTTGGCCATGACCGTGGGGTTGGCGCCCCAGTAGATCTCCGGGCCGTAAGCGATCTTGAGCCCCGAGAGCGCCCGCTTGCCGCTGAAGACGAGGCCGATGGGCAC
Source organism: Myxococcota bacterium (assembly GCA_039814655.1). GTDB lineage: Bacteria > Myxococcota_A > Polyangia > Polyangiales > Houyiibacteriaceae > CALCTH01. The sequence goes on from JBCCAW010000529.1 coordinate 1,690, forward strand.
GTCCGCGTTGAAGGCGTCGACGGCCTGCTGGTAATAGGCCTCCGGGTAGAGGTTGAAGAAGTCACCCTCGTAGCCCCAGTGGTAGTGGCCCGTTCGGTAGTAGCCCTCGAGCTGGAACCAGCTCTCGTCCCAGGTGAACGACGCCTGGTAGAGCTTCACGCGCTCGGCGCCGGAGGCCGCAAAGGTCTCCCCCTCGGCGTCGACGACCTCGCGGGCCTGCCCCCGCGCTTCGAAGAAGAGCTCGTCGATGGGGTTCAGCGGTGAGCCGCCGAGCACGTTGACGCTGAGGTTTGCGCGAAAGCGCGGCGCCGGCTGGAGCTCGAAGCCGAAGTAAAAGGACTCGAGGTCGTCGAAGCGCGTCTGCGCGCGCTCGGGAACGTTGAGGTTCCGCCCGCCGGTGACGTAGGTCTCGAGGTCCATGCGCAAGAACGCCGTGCGGATCATGCGCATCGACTCGATCTCGCGGGCCGCGCTCTGCGCCGCGTAGTTCGCCTCGAGGGAACGTGGCCGGACGTTGCCGAAGTGCGTCCGAATCCGGCTCATGTCCGTGTTCGGCGAATAGGGGTCGAGAGCCCAGCCGTCGCGAAGCGCGTAGTACGACGTTCGGCAATAGAGGCGGAAGAAGCCCTGGTTGTTGGTTTGGCCCTTGGCGCAAACGCCAAACCACTCCTCGTTCATGTTGTTTTCGCCTTCGACGAAGTCGAAGGGGTAGGCGTCGTTCGCCCAGGAGGCCGTCTCGTCGTGAACGTCGAGGTTCTCCGTCTGCCGGTACTTCCACCAGCCGTCGGACCACTGGAAGTGGAGGCCGCCGATGGCGTTGTTGGCCCGGCCATGGCCCGCCGTGTGCTCGTACACCTCCTGCCAGAGCGCGAGGTTGATGTCGGCCTGGGCCAGGTCGTCCTCGCGGCCCTCGCGGGCGTTGTACGCGTCGGAGCCGAACTCCGTGTAGAAGAAGGGCAGATCGAGCTCGTCGGCGACGCGCTGGAAGAGGTCCCGCGAACTTCGCCCGCGATAGACGTTGGACCCCATGATGTCGAGGTTGGGGCAGTGCTCCTTGATGAGCTCGATGAAGCCGAGGTCACCGTTGGCGAGGGCGACGGGGTGGCCCGTGTCGATCTCGTGGGCCGCGTCCACGGCCTCGCCCATCAGCGAGTAGAGGAAGACGGCGCGCGCATCGCCCTGCGTCGCCTCGGGAAGGTCCTCGATTTCGTTCGAGCTCCAGTAGAGGCCGTAGTTGTTCTCGTTTCCGAGAAGCCACATCAGGAGGCCCGGCGTGTCCTTGTAGCCGGCCACGGTCTCTCGCCACTCCTCGAGCAGCACCTCGCGCGTGCGAGCGTCGGCGTAGTTGGTCGGCGCGATGTAGGCGCCGTCGATGTTGTGGCCGTAGCGGCCCATGGGGTGGTTGAGGACCGTGAAGATGCCGTAGTTCTCGTAGATGTAAGAGATCCACTTGGCGGGAATACCGACGTAGACGCGGATCGCGTTCACGCCCATCTCCTGCATCAGCGACATCTCGTAATCGAGAGCCTGCTGGATGAACTCGTCGTTCTGGGACCAAAGGCTGTAGTCGTAGTTCGTGCCGATGGGGAAGTAGTCCCAGTTCATGCCGCGCACGAGGAGGTCCTCCCCGTCGACGCGGAGAGTCCAGCCCCGGGAGTCGCGGTTGACGCGCACGTCGTTGGGCGCCGTTCGCCGGCCGCCGGCGGGGGTAGGCACGGCCACGACGCCGGGGGCAGCGCCTGGCGGGGGCGGCACGTCTCGTGGGACGGGCGGCGTGGGCTGCCGAGGTACGCCGTCGACGGGGGTCTGCGCAGGCGCGTCGGGCGTCGCGCCCACGATGGGCTGCGCCGCGGGCTGCACCGTGGCCGGCGCCGCGTCGTCGTCGTCGCCGGCGTCCTCCTCGACGGGCGGCAGCTCGTCCGGCGGCGTGTCGCCGTAGGGACCGGGAGCCGGAGGGGGTTCGCCCGGTTCGACGGTCGCGTCGTCATCGCTCGGCGTCGGCGTTTGGGACGTCGCGCCCGGCGCCGTCGCGTCGCGCACGTCGCTGTCCTGCGCGGCCGCCCAGCTACCGAGAGCCGTCGTCCAAAGGAGGACCGCCCATGTGGCGAGGCCCAAAGCCCGTTTCCCGTTCATACCCTCTCCTTCACACCACCCTGCCGCGCCACCCCGCGCGCAGAGCCAAGGCACTGTGCGGCCCACCCCTCAGGAGGCGTCGACCGCGACGCCCGGGACCCAACCCGGGCGTCTAGTATCTGTCAAGATACGATCTCGATTCGTATCACCGATACGAGGTCCCCATAGAGGGCCCTCATGGAGAAAACCGCAACAGTTCCCGTCGCGGGATTCGCCTCGTCCCGACAACATCGTTTGTTCGCCGGGCGAACTAAGTACCGCTGACGCACGCGAGACGTCAACGGGCAACGCCTCCGACATGAAAAAACGCCCCCGGACGGGGCCGTCAGCGCCCCGAAACGTGTCAGACGTGGTCCGAACGGGGGAGGCGGAGGCGGAGGCGGAGTCGGAGTCGGAGTCGGAGTCGGA
>JBCCAW010000160.1:0-10878 GCA_039814655.1 Myxococcota bacterium
CGCGCGCCTGCGCCGGCGCCACCCTCGCCACCCTCGGCGGCCTCTCCCGCGGCCTCGTGCCCGCGGCCCGGGCCGATTCTGCGACGGACTACAAGGCGCTGGTCTGCGTCTTCCTCTACGGCGGCATGGACAACCATGACGTGGTGATCCCCTACGAACGTTCGTCCTACGACGAGTGGGCTCGGCTGCGTGGGGGACTGCTGAGCTCCATGGCTACGCCGCGCAGCCTCGACAACCTCTTGCCCATGGGCCCCGGGACCCACGCGCTCCCGGCAGAGCTGGCCGGGCTCCACGGCCTCTACGAAGCGGGGCAGGCGGCGCTCATCGGCAACGTGGGGCCCCTTCTCGAGCCCGTGACCCGTCGCGCTCTCGACGAGGGCTCGGTGCAGCTTCCTTCGCGCCTCTTCTCGCACAACGACCAGCAGTCCACCTGGATGGGCGGGCGGCCCGAGGGCGCCCAGTACGGGTGGGGCGGTCTATTTCTCGATGCGATCGGCGAAGCGAACGCGACGCCGGAGCTGAGCGGCATCACTACCGGTGACGCGCAGCTCTTCCTGACCGGGCGAAGCACCGTGCCCTACGCGGTGAGTCCTGGCGGGGCGCCGGAGGTGGGGGCCTTCACGGCCTACGACGACCCGGCGCTCCAGGAAGCGCTGCGCGCCGAGCTCCGCGGCGAGGGAGCATCCCGCTCGTATCTCCTCGAACGCGACCTGGCGGCCATGTCCCGCGCCGGCCTCGACGCCAACGCGCGCTACGACGCGGCGACGCGGGGCGTGCCGGCGCTCCGCACGGTGTTTCCGCCGGACGACCTGGGCGCGCAGCTCGGTGCCGTCGCCCGGACCGTTCAGGCCCGGGAAGCGCTCGGGGCCTGCCGTCAGCTCTTCGTGGTGGGCATCGGCGGCTTCGATACGCACTCGAACCAGGCGCGAAACCTGCCGCGACTCCAGCGCCGCCTCGACCTCGGCGTCACGGCCTTCCACCAGGCCATGGGGGAGTTGGGCCTCGGGGAGCAGGTCACGCTCTTCACGGCGTCGGACTTCGGTCGCACGCTGGCGCCCAACGAAGACGGGACGGACCACGGGTGGGGCGCCCACCATTTCGTTGTCGGGGGCGCGGTACGTGGCGGACAGGTTTACGGCGGGCTGCCGGAGGCGACGCTCGGCCATGACTACGACGCGGGCAACGGCCGGCTCATTCCGCAGCTCTCCGTGGAGCAGCTCGCGGCACCCCTCGGGCGCTGGCTCGGCATGAACGACGCCGCGCTGGCGACCGCGTTGCCGCAGCTCGCGGCCTTTCCGGGACCGCTCCCGGCGCTCTTCTGAGCGCACCCCGTGACGCCGCGAAAGCGACGTGCGGCGAGGTGGACACTGCGGCGACGTGGACACTGCGGCGACGTCGGCTCCGCGGCGACGTCGGCTCCGCGGCGACGTCGGCTTGGCGGCGACGCGGGCTCAGCGCGCCCGGGCGACGGTCAGCGTGAGCGTCGCGGTCGTCACCACCTCGTCGCAAGGCGCGTCCGGAGCCGAACCCGCGCAGGCGAAGGTGCGCAGCTCGGCCCGGAGCACGCTCGTGCCCGGGGCGCGCGCCACGAGGGGGATGGGAAAGCGCAGGGGCTCCGCGTCCGGCGTCTCGGCGTCGAGGCGCGTGAGCCGACCGCGCACGACCTCGATGGCCGTGCCCTCCTCGGCGGTGGTGATCAGCACCGGCAAGCCCGCCTCGACGCCCGCCACCACGAGGACCACGGCCCGCCGGTCGCCCACGCGGAGCTCTTCCGGGACGTCGAAGCGCGCCGAGATCGCCGTGGGCTGAGCCGCTCCGTTCGAGGCGACGAGGAGCAGGGCGCCGAGGGCGGCACTCGCCATGCCTCGCCGCGCGGGTTTGATCGGCACGGGGCTAATCCGCACGGGGCCAGTCCGCACGGGGCCAGTCCGCACGGGGCTAGTCCGCATAGGGCACGAGCTCCGTGAGCTGCCGCCGGCCGTACCAGCGCATCAAGCTCGTGCGCGGTTTGCCTTCCGCGTACTCGATGAGCGCGTAGGTGAGCCCGCTGTCCTGCCCGAGATGCTGCAAATCGAGGTTGATCATCTTCACCCAGGTCCCCGTGTTCACCAGCAGCTTGCCGTTCGGGAGCTGGATGTAGCGCGGCCCGTGGCTGTGCCCGACGATGAGCGTGTGCGCGCCCTGCGTGCGCTGAAGCGCGCGAATGGCCTGATCGTCGTAGCCGCCGCCCAGGCTGATGATCTCCTCGCGCAAGAGCCCGGGCAGCCGGCGGATGCGGTCGCGCCAGGCCTCGATGCTCAGGACCCGGTGCTTCAAAAAATACTTCGCCGAGCGCCACAGGAAGCGAAGCGCAAAACGCGTGTCGAAGAGCATGGCCAGTCCGATGAAGCGACCGAGCGGCAGGATCTTGTCGATGTGGAGGCGCTGCTCCTTGAGCGGGTTCATGACCTCGAGAATCCAGAGGCTTCCCCAGGGCAGCGCGAGCACCTCTCGCCCGTCGGGCCGGGTCCGGGTCATCGCGTCGTAGTCCACCCGATGAATGCGCTCGAGCTGGTGCCCGTGGCGAACCTGAATGCCCTCGGGCAGGTAATAGGTGTCGCTGGACGTGATGAAGCGCACGCGACCGTCCGCGCCCTCGGGCGTGACGTAGCGGCGAAAGAGCGCCTGCGGTCCCGGGAACCACACGTCGAGGTCGTGGTTGCCCGGCAGGTAGGTGATCTGGTTCCGCGGGCTCTCCAAGAAACGCCGCAGTGCACGCACGAAGAGCGGGTGCCCATCGAGGCACTGGCGGAGCTTCTCCGTGGCGACCTCGTCGGTGATTTCGATGGGCCAGGTGCCTCCCACGCGCACTTTCAGCAGATCGAAGATGTCCCCGTTCAGGATGAGCTCGATCCCTCCACCGGGTCCGACCTGCTCCTGGTGATGCGCCAACAGCTCGGCGAAGCGCTCGTCCTCGAAGAAGTCCTCGAAGGCGTTCAGCTCACCGCGGCGACTCCCGGTGACCAGATGCAGATCGCTCACGACCAATCGAAGCAGCTTCATGAAGCGTGTCTCGGGGCGGGAGGGTAGCGCCCATCGTTCCGTAAGGGAGGGACCCGCCCGTCCTTGACGAATCCCAAGGGCCCCCGATACTTCCGGAACGTAGGTGCGTCCGTCGCGTCGCCACGAGAAGGTAAACCGGTGTCCACGAGCTTTTCCATGCTTCGCTCCGTCGCGCTCGTCGCGCTCTCCGCTTCCGCCTTCGCCTGCAGCGACCCGACGTTCCTGCCAGAGCCTCCGGAGCCGTCCCTCATCGACCTGGGGACCCCCGAGGTCGACATGGGACCGCCGACCTTCCCGGACTCCGGCGTGAACACGGAGCGGCTCACGCTCGCGTCCATGGCGCCGGACCACGGCCCCTTCAGCGGAGGCACGGTCGCGCTGGTGCGCGGTAGCGGCTTCGCGGAGGGCGTCGAGGTCACCGTTGGCGGCCGCGCGGTGCAGCCCGCGGACACGGAGCTCGTCGACTCGAACACCGTCGCCGTGGTGGTCCCCCCCGGTGACGTGGGCCCCGCGGACGTGGTGGTGACCGTAGCCGGCCAGGAGGCCGTGCTCCCCGGCGGCTTCTTCTACGACAGCTTCTTCGTCACGCCGACGCGCGCGGCCACGGGCGGTGGCGCCATCGTCGAGATCATCGGCACGGGCCTCGCGTTCGAAGAGGGCGACGTGGTGCTCTTCGGCGGCGTGCCCTGCACGGACCTCGAGGTGGTCAGCGAGGGGCTCATGCGCTGCGCCGTTCCGCCGGGCGCTCCGGGCGTCGTCGACGTGACGCTCCTGCGGGCCGACGCGAGCTCCCTCGAGCTCGAAGACGCCTTCACCTACATCGACACCGCCGATCCGCGGAACGGCGGCCTCGGTGGCGGCGACTTCGACGGGACCATCAACATCAGCGTCATCGACGCCGGCTCCGGGGCCCCGGTGGACGAGGCTTACGTCATTCTGGGCGAGGACCTCGAGACGCCTTTCCAGGGCCTCACCGGTCCCACGGGGCAGATCAGCTTCAGCAGCCCGGACATCGTGGCACCAGTGACCGTGCACGCGGCCAAGGAGTGCTACGCGAAGACCTCCTTCGTGAGCTTCGACGCGCGCGACGTCACGATTTTCCTCATCTTCAACTGCCCGCCGCCTCCCGGAGCGCCGCCGCCTGGTGGACCCGGCCGAAACGGCAGCTTCGTGGCCGGGCAGCTCGTGTGGGACGGCCCGAACGAGTTCGGACCGAACCCTTGGGACAACATCCCCGAGCCGCGCGAGGGCTGGACGCGCCGTGCCTTCGTCACGGCTACGGAGCCCTGCTCCGGCACGGCGAACAACTGCCTCAACGTCGACCCCACCATCGGCGGCGGCGACGTGACCGTCTGCGAGACGCCGAGCGCTCTCGACGCCGTCTGCGAGACCGGCGACGCGGGCTACGAGTACAACATCTTCGTCGCGCCGCGGGCCATGGCCGTGTACGCCATCGCGGGCCTGCAGAACGTGGAGACCCTCGAGTTCATCCCCTATGTGATGGGCGTCGCGCGCAACGTGCTCGCCGGCCCGGGGGAGATCGTCACGGGCATCAACGTCCCGATGAACATCCCCCTCGACCACTTCATCGACGTGCGCCTCGAGGGCCTTCCCGCGCCCGTGAGCGACGACGACCCGGATCGTTTCGTCACGCTGACCGAGCTCGACCTCGGCGGCGAGGGCCTCATCGTGAAGCGCTTCCCCATCCTCGCGCCGGGCGCCTTCGGGCCCGTGGAGGTCCCCTCGGCCTTTGCCGGTGACCTGGACATCGTGCGGGGCCGCCGGGCGGAGCGGCCCTTCCGCTTCCTCGCGGCGCCCGCGCTGCTCGGCAACCTTTCGGACGGGCGCTTCCGGATTCAGTCATCCTGGGTGTCCGGCACCGGCGAGGGCTTCCCGGAGACGAACGTGGTGCGCACGGGCGTGCGTGCGGTGGACACGGAGATCATCGTCGACGACTTCCTCGGCATCCCGGAAGCGGCGACGCCCGCCATCGGGGGCACCATCCCCGAGGACCGGACGCTTCGCTGGACGCTGACCGAGGCCGAGACGGAGCCCGAGTTCCATCTGATCATCCTCGCCGACCGCACGGGCAACGAGCTCTGGCGCATGTTCGTGCCCGGCGCGCAGCGCGAGGTGCTCCTCCCGGACCTCGCCACCATCCCGGACATCGACGACATCCCCGAGGGCGGCCTGCTCTGGGCCGTGTTCGCCATCTCGATTCCCGGCTTCGACTTCGACACCGTGAACTACGGCGACCTGGCCCAGCGACGCTGGGAGGCCTGGTCCCTGAACCAGTTCATCATCAACCGCTGACGCGCTCCGCAGCATGACGAGCGGGCTTTGGCTGCGCCGAGGCCCGCTCTTCGCTTTTCTTCGATCCCTCGAGACCTTCATGCGCACGACTCGGCTTCTCTCTCTCGCGCTCGGCGCCTTCACCCTGGCCTGCGGCGGCGACAACGGAAGCCTGTCGGACGTGGACCTCGGGCCCGGAGGCAACGACATGGCCACCGTGTTCATCTGCCTCGAGGCCGATGACCAGGCCTGCGACGGCAACACGCTGCTCAGCTGCGAGGCGAGCGGTGAGTTTCTCAGCCGCGTGGAGACGGACTGCGGCGACATCTTTCCGAGCGGGACCTGCATCGACGAGGTCGGCTGCGTACTCTGCCGCCCCGGCGATGCGGATTCGGGCCTCGAGCCGGAGCGGACCTGCTGCTCGGCGGCGCTGGCGGCTCAGGGCCTCTGCGAAGCCGGGGAGCGCGTCATCGAGTGCGCCGAGGACGGCGCCAGCTACGTCGAAATCGAGGAGTGCGATTCCGACGACGGCTTCGTCTGCCAGGACGCGCAGTGCGTGAGCCTCTGCGCCGAGGCCATTCGCGAGCGGAGCTACCAGGGCTGCGACTTCTTCACCGCGGACCTCGACAACGCGGCGCCCCTTGGCTCCACGCTGGACGCGAGCTTTCAGCAGTATGCCGTCGTCATCTCCAACCCGAGCCCGCTGCCGGCAGACGTCGAGGTCTCCGTCAACGACGCGCCCTATGGAGAGGAGCCCTCCATCCGCGTCGTCGAGGCCCGCACGGTGCCGCCCGGGGCCGTCGAGGTGTTCGAGCTCGACCGGCGCGAGGTCGACGGTTCGTCGAGCCGGCAGCGCTGCCTGACCGCGGACCCCCAGTGTCCCGGAGTCGAGGTGTGTGTGCCCTTCGCTGGTGGGCTGGCCGGCGAGTGCCTGCTCCCGAGCGACGACAACCTCTGCAGCTTCGAGGGGCAGCGCGGCCGGGCGCTCGATCCCGCGACGAGCCTTTTTACCGAATGCCGCTTCGGCCAGGAGTGCGTGAACTTCGGCAGCACCGCGGAGCCGGAGTTCCGCTGCGCGGCGACCGGTCGCAACGACGGCTCGGGCTCGGCGCTCACGAGCCAGGGCTACCGCATCACGTCGGACATCCCGATCATCGCCTACCAGTTCAACCCGCTGACCAACGCGGAGGTCTTTTCGAACGACGCCTCGCTGCTCATCCCCACCTCGGCCATCGGGCCGAACTACACGGTGGTGGGCTGGCCCCAGACCATCGCCGACGCGGACTGCACGCCCGGTGACACCTTCTGCGAGGACACGGATTTCCTCTCGGGCCGGAAGGACGAAGACCTCCGCGCAACGCTCACGGTGCTCGGAACCGAGGACGGCACGACCGTGGACCTCACGCTCGGCAACCAAGCGCAGCAGGTGCTGGGCCTCCCCGGGGAGCGGAGCCTCGGCCGCGGCGACACGCTCACGGTGACCCTCGACCGCTACGACGTGCTCAACCTCGAGAGCGATCTTCTGAACGCGGACTTCACGGGCACGCGCATCGAGGCCTCGGCGCCGGTCAGCGTGTTCACGGGGAGCGAGGCGAGCGACGCGCCGCGCTTCAACACCTACCCGAACCGGCTTTGCTGCGCGGATCACCTCGAGGAGCAGCTCTTCAGCGACCGGACCCTCGGCTCGCGCTTCTTCGTGGCCCGCATGCCGCCGCGCACCGTCGCGCTGAACGAGGCCTTCGTGAACCCCGTGGACAGCGTGCCCGAGGTCAACGAGGTCGAGTACATTCGCGTCGTCGCCGTGGCGGAGGGGACGACCACCGTCGACACCACGCTCTTCGGCACCGTCGACGAGGTCTTCGCGCTTTCGCAGGGTGAGAACCGCATTCTCCCCGTGGAGCGCGACTTCACCATGACGAGCCGGGACCGACGGCCCCTCGCCGTACTTCAGGTGCTGCCTTCGCAGCAGGCCGTGGGCATCAGCTCCGAGCTCAACGGGACGCAACTCCCCGGCGGCGACCCGGCCATTCTCGCGCTGCCGCCGACGGAGCAGTTCCGCCAGGACTACGTGTTCCTGACGCCGAGCCTGTACGCTTTCGACTTCGTCGTCGTCACCGGACCCGCGACCGCGGAGATCCAGCTCGATGGCGTCGACATTCGTGATGAGTCCCTCGGCTGCGAGCGCGCGAACGCCGACGGCGTGCCGCGCATGCCCGACGATCCGCCGGACGACGAGCTCATCTACCGATGCCAGCTCTCCTTCCCGGACGTGGTCGCGACCTGCCAGGGCACGGACGAGTGCGACGCGGACGTCTTCGACGGGCTGCAGCAGGATGGGGTGCACACGGTCACGGCCACGGAGCCCGTGGGCGTGATCGTCTACGGCTTCGACGCCTTCGTGAGCTACGCCTACGCGGCGGGCCTCAACCTCGAAGAGATTCCGCGCTGAGCGGACACCTCGCCCGGCTCGGGCAGCTAGTGAAAATCGTGGGAGCCGGCGCCACCGGCGCCCGGGACCTTGCGCACCGGCTGGAAGCGGCGCGCGATCACGTTGACCACGCCCTGGCGTACTTCGAGCACGCCTTCGATGAGGAGCACGGGGTTTTTCGTGATCACGTCGGCCTCCCGCTCGAAGAGGTCCGGGCGAACGACCACGTTGGCCATGCCCGTCTCGTCTTCGAGGGAGAGGAACACGAAGCCCTTGGCCGTCGCCGGTCGCTGCCGCGAGTTCACGAGGCCCACGACGCGCACCGGGCCGGGCCTCCGCGACGCAAGCTCGCCGAGCGTCGGGATGCCTGCGCGCTGGCGCCGGCGCGCGAGAAACGCGATGGGGTGCGCTTCGGCCGACGCGCCGACGGTGGCGTAGTCCTCGAGCACGCGCTCGGCAGCGCTTGGCGGCGTGAGCGGCGCATGCCGCCGGTCGTCGGCCACGGCATCGAGAGGCCCGCCGCGAAGCCGTCCCGCGGCCCGGGCCCGCCAGAGCGCTTGGCGACGGTCGCCGGCGAGCGTGTCGAAGGCGCCGGCGCGGGCAAGCTGCGCCAGCGCCCTCCGCGGTAGCCCGCTCACCTCCGTGAAGTGCGCGATGCTCCGGAAGGGCCGCTCGGCGAGCGCGGCTTCGAGGGCCGCCGACGCCTTGGCGCCGAGGCCGCTCACGAGGCGCAGGCCCAGCCGGAGCGCCTGCGCGTAGCGGCCACCGGCCGCGGCCGCCTCGAGCACGGAGAGCCACCCGGAGCGGTTCACGCAGGGCCCGCGCACCTCGACGCCGTGGCGCTTCGCGTCAGCGACGAGGGAGCCCACGGGGTAGAAGCCCATGGGCTGGGCGTCGAGAATGGCGGCGTAGAAGGCCGGCGCGTGGTTCGCCTTGAGGTAGGCCGATGTGTAGACGAGCAGCGCGAAGCTCGCCGCGTGGCTCTCGGGGAAGCCGTAGCTCGCGAAGGCCGCGAGCTGCTTCACGATGCGTTCGCCGACCTCCCGCGCGATGCCCCGGGCCTCCATGCCCTGGAGCAGCTCGAGGGAGAGGCGCGCCATCTTGTGGCGGCTCCGCTTGCTGCCCATGGCGCGCCGGAGCGCGTCCGCCTGCGCCGGCGAAAAGCCCGCGGCGGCGACGGCCACCTTCATGCCTTGCTCCTGGAAGAGCGGGACTCCGAGCGTGCGTCGGAGCACGGGCTCGAGCACCGGATGCAGGTAGCTCACGGGCTCTTCGCCCCGGCGCCGGCGCATGTAGGGGTGCACCATCTCCCCCTGGATGGGCCCGGGCCGGATCAGCGCGACCTGCACCACGAGGTCGTAGAAGCGCTCGGGCCGCGTCCGCGGCAGCACGTTCATCTGCGCGCGGGATTCGATCTGAAAGACGCCCACGGTGTCCGCCGTCTGGATGAGCGCGTAGGTCGCCGGGTCCCCGGCGGGGATGCTCTCGAGCGTGAGCGGCGCGGCGTCGCTCAGCTCCGGCGTCGCCCCGCTCCTCGGTGCGCCGTTGACGTGGCGGAGCGCGTCGCCGAGGAGCGTGAGAATGCCGAGGCCGAGGAGATCGATCTTCACGAGGCCCATGGGCCCGAGGTCGTCCTTGTCCCACTGAATGACCGTGCGTCCCTCCATGGCGGCGGGTTCGATGGGCACGATCTCCGCGAGCGGCTCGCCCGTGAGCACGAAGCCGCCCACGTGAATGCCGCGGTGCCGCGGCAGACCCTCGAGGCCCCGCACCAGCCGGAGCAGCGCGCGCATGGCCCGGGAGCGCGGGTCGAGGCCCGCGGCTTCGATGCCGCCGCCGGCGAGGAGCTCCCCGGCCGTGGCGCCGCCGGTGAAGAGCGTCTCCGTGGGCGCATCGCTCGGCACGCGATGGCCCACGCGCTCGGCGAGGCGGTCGGCGACTTCCGGGGGCAAACCCAGCACGCGCGCGGCGTCGCGGACCGCGCTCCGGCCCCGCCAGGTGATGGTCTCGCAGACCATGGCCGCGCGCGTCCGTCCGTAGCGGTCGTAGACGTACTGGAGCACCTCCTCCCGGTCCCGGTGGGCGATGTCGATGTCGATGTCCGGCGCCTCGCCGCGGCCTTCGCTCAGGAAGCGCTCGAAGAGGAGCTCCATGCCCACGGGGTCCACGGCCGTGATGCCGAGGCAGAAGCACACGACGCTGTTCGCGGCGCTCCCCCGGCCCTGCGCCAGGATGCCCCGGTGCCGGGCGAAGGCCGCGATGTCGGCCACGATGAGAAAGTAGCCGGCGAGGCCGAGGCGACGAATCACCAGGAGCTCGTGCTGGAGCTGCGACTCGTGGCGCGCCGTGGGTTCGGCGTAGCGCGCGCGAAAGCCCGCCCGGGCGCGCGCGGCCAGGAGCGCGTCGGGGTCACGAACCACTTCGCCGGCGATGAGCTCGCCACGTTCCCGCTCCGGCGCTTCGCGCGGCAGGTCATGGCGCTTCAGCTCCGTGAAGGTCGGGAGCGTCGGGCGCAGGTCCCGGCGCAGGTCGAAGGTGCAGCGCTCCGCGACCTCGAGGGTACGGAGTAGCCCCGCCGGTGCGGCGGCCCAGCGCCGGGCCATGGCGCCGGGCCCGCGAAGGTGCCGCCCGTCGTTGGGGAAGAGCCGGTCACCGGCCTCGGCCAGCGTCGTTCGGTGCCCGAGGCAAACGAGCGCGTCCTGCACGGCCTTGTCCTGCGGCGCCGCGTGGCGCACCTCGCCCGTCGCCACCCAGGGCAGGGCGAGGCGCTTGGCCTGCGCGAGCACCGCGGTGACGCGGGGGACGTCCTCCACGAGATCGTGGTCTTGGGCCGTGAGGTAGGTGGCCCCGGGAAAGGCCTCCGCGAGGCGCCCGACCAGCCGGTCCCGGGCCGCCTCGTCCGGCGCGCGGTCGAGGAGCCCGCCGCGCCCGCCGGCGAGCACGACCAGGCCCGGCGCGCCTTCGAGCACGGAGCGAAGCGGGACCGAGGGCAGGACTCGTGGCGCCTCCGCGTCGCCGCCGCCGCGCGCGTCGGTGATCCAGCGCGAGAGCCGGGCCCAGCCCGCGCGCTCGGCGCAAAGAAAGGTCAGCGTGCCCTCGCCGTGGGAACCGCGCAC
>JBCCAW010000541.1:0-4134 GCA_039814655.1 Myxococcota bacterium
ACGAGCGCCGCGCCGGGGAGCGGAAGCCCGCGCACCTGCGCCGCGCCGGCGGCCCTCAAGGCGTCGGCGGCGCCTCCAAGGCGTTCAGGAGGGACCGTGAAGGCCAAGGCGGCGGCCCCGAGGCTCGCTCGCTCGAGCTGGAGGGACACGGCGTCGCTCGGCGGGGGCGCCGGGAGCGGCACTGGAGCGCCGGGGCGCGCCGATCGAAAGGCCGCGCGCACGGCGCGCCGCGCCTCGTCATGGTCGAGGTCGCCTTCGAGGGTCAGGTGCGCGGCGCCGGCGCGATAGCGGGCGCGGACGAAGGCGCGAAGGGACGAGAGCTCCAGGGCTTCGAAGGAGCCGCCGTGGGGATCGGCGCCGGCGCCGAGCGCGCCGGCGCCGGCGAGCGTCTCCGCGCGCCGCGGCGGCGACGCCCAGGCGGCCTGCCGTGCGGCCAGGAGCGCCTGCCTCCCCGCCTCGAAGGTGGGCTCCAGAGCCTCTTCCGCCTCCGGCGAGAGCACGCGCGCGAGGAGCGCGAGCAGCTCCGGGAGCGTCTCGACGTCGCCGTGCACGCGGAAGCGAACCAGCGGGCCGGCGCTCTCTACCTCGAGCTCCGGCGCGAGCAGGTCCGCGGCCAGCGTCGCCAGTGCCGGCGGGTTCGCCTCGAGGGGCCCCGCCGCGACGTGCAGCGTTGCCCGAAGCCACCCGGGCGTGGGTCGACGGGCGACGTGGAGCGCCAGCGTCTCCGGATCTGCGGGGGCCGTGGGGCGCGGCGTGGCGCGCGGGCTCGGGCGCGCCGTGGCCGCGGGGCTGCACGCCATGAGGCCCGTCGCGAGCAGGGCGACCAGGCTCCGCGGCAGGGGCGGAGGGCTCACGCGGCCGGCTCCTCACCGCGGAGCAGACGACCGATGTTGGCCCGGTGCCGCGCGACGACGAGGGCCGCTAGGCCGCCGGCGAGCGCGAGCGACGCCGGCGCGCCGCCCGTGAGCGCGGCCGTCGCGACGAAGCCCACGGCCACGCCGGCCAGGCTGCCGGCGCTGGCGCGGCGCGTGAACCGCTTCACCAGAAGAAAGGTAAGCGCCGCCGCGAAGCCGGCCAAGGGCACGGCGGCGAGGAGCACGCCCGCGCCGGTCGCGGCGCCCTTGCCGCCCGCGAAGCCATGAAAGAGGGGGAAGCAATGGCCGAGCACCGCCGCGATGCCTGCCGCCGCCGTGGTCCCGCTGCTTGCGCCCGTGAGGAGGACGGGGCCCAGGGTGGCGACGGCGCCCTTCAGGAGGTCCAGAGCCAGAACGCGCCGCCCGATGGCCTTCCCGAGGGCCCGGCCGGCGTTCGTCGCGCCCGTGTTGCCGCTGCCCACGGCCCGCAAATTCACGCCCGCGCGCCGCGCCGCGAGCAGCCCGAAGGAGACGGACCCGAGGAGGTAGGCGAAGGCGACGAGGGCGAGGTCCCGGGCCTCCGTCTCGGCAAGCGCGCCGAACATCGCGGCGACACTAGCGTGCGGACCCGCGGCGCGCTCACGGCGCGGCGTCACCCGCGCCCGGAAGGCCCCTCGACGAAGCCCGAGGCGCCGGCCCGGCGCGCGACGCGACGGCTCAGGCGGCTGTCTCGGCGAGCACCTCCACGAGGCGGCAGCGGATCTTGTGCTTCTTCGAGTACACGGTCTTCACGGACACGTTCATCTCGGCCGCCACCTCTTCGGGGGTCATGCCGTTCACGTAGTAGAGGCGAACGAAGTCCCGGTCTTTCGCGCTGAACGCACGCAGGGCGACGTTCACGAGCTCCCAGCGCTCCTTGGCGACCAGCGCCTCGTGAGGGGACACGCCGTCCCAGCTCAGCTCCTCGGCGTCCTTGAGGTCCGAGGTCGCCGGTCGCCGAGCGATCTTTCGGAGGTGGTCCCACGCCGTGTTCGTCGCGAGGAGGCCGATCCAGCTGCTCAGCTTGCTGCCGCGATCCGGGCGGTAGGCCCTCAGCTTCTTCATGTCCTTCGCCGTGATGTTCACCAGGAACTGCGCGTAGATCTCGTTCACGTCCTCGTCCGAGACCACGGAGCGGAAGCGTCCCGTCACCTTGTGGATGCACCGGAACACGAGCCGGTCGAAGCGCCGGTGGAACTCGCGCCAGGCCTTGCCTTCGCGAACCAGCATGCGCGCCAGAAGCTCCTGGTCGGTCCAGTCCCGCGGCAGAAGATGGCCCGTGGGCGGCGCGGCGGGGACCTGGGAGGGAGCCGGGGCGGAAGGGACGTCGGCGGGGGAAAGTGAGTCGGTCATGGTGGGTCTCGGCGGTCAGCGCCGCGACGGGAGCCAATGCAGCCGTCATGCCAACACACAGAATCCCGTCATGATTGAGGTTTTCCCGAATCCCCTCGCGTCGGGGCTCCCGCTCGGGCGAGTGTTACGCTAGGTGTTACGCGTCACGTGACGCCCACCGTGACGGTGCCCACCGCAGCGATGCCCTCCGTAGCGCTGGCCGCCCTCCTCCAAGGCCCTCCGAAGGGGTCCGGAACCCCGCCTCCGTGCCGTTGTCTCTCCACTCCATGCGCCTGACGAACCCGCCGTTCGGCTGCTCTCGACGCGCGCTCGCCGCGCTGGTCGCCTGCCTCGGCGTCGGCTGCGCACATCGCGCCCGGCCGGCGGAGGAGCCCACACGACTCGAGGAGATGCACATCACGGCCCGCCCCGGCGCCGGGGGCTTCGCCACGGAGGCCGTCGACGCGGAGACGCTCTTTCGTGCCGGCGTCTCCGCGCAGCAGCAGCAGCGCTTCGACGAGGCGCTCGTGGTCTACGACCGGGTCGTCGGTGAGTTCCCCGAGAGTCGCTTCGTGGCCCCGAGCCTTTACAACGGCGGGTTGAGCGGCAAGGCGCTGGGTCGCCCAGCGGAGGCGGCCGCGCGCTTCGAGCGCCTCGTGACCGCCCGCCCGGGGAGCCCGGACGTGCGCCCAGCGCGCTTTCAGCTCGCGGAGCTCTACCTGGAGCTGGAGCGCGGGGAAGACGGCCTCGCCGTCGCCGACGTGCTCCTCGCCGACGAGGGCCTGGACCCGGACGAGCGCGTGGAGGCCATGGCGCGAAAGGCCCAGCATCTGCTGGCTCTCGGGCGCACCGAGGAGGCCGCCGCGCAGGCGCAGACGGCAATGAGCTGGGCCCGGACCCGCCGCGACGAGGAGGCGGTGCGGGACGTCTACTTCATCGCCGCGGCCAACTACGTGTGGGCGGAGACGCTCCGCCTCGAGGCCGAGGCCATCGTGCCGCCGCCGGGCGGCGTAGCGGTGCAGCGCCCGCACCTCGAACGGCGGGCCCAGGTGATACTCCGGGCGCAGCGCTCCTACTTCGACGTCATCCGGCACACGCACCCGGACTGGGCCGCGGCCGCTGGCTACCGCATCGGGCAGCTCTACGACGACTTCTGGGACGCCATCATGAGCGCGCCCGTGCCGCCGCCGCAGCGGCCGCTCCCCGAGGCTCATGTGCCGGTCTACGAGCGTGAGTACCGGCTCTATCTCGCGCGGCTCGTGAAGCCGCTGATCCGTCACTCGATCCGCTATTGGGAGCTCACCCTCGTGATGGTGGAGCGCACAGGCGTGGAGAGCGACTGGACCACACGCATTCGCGCCGATCTCGAGCGGGCGCGGGACCGGCTTCTGGCGCAACCGGAAGGGCCCGAGGGCCTGGACGCCACACGGCAAGGTCCTGAGATCACATCAGATTTGCCGGAGCCAGAGTCCTCGCAGGGGTCGCCCGAGGAGACGCCGGAGGCCGGCGCGCCAGGCTGAGCCGGTGCTGCTTGACACCCTCTGGGCCCCACGCTATGTGAGCCGCCCGCAGCCCCGGGGGTCTTCGCTCTCGGGCTCTGGCGCGGGCTTTTGCGGGCGCCACGGCGCCCTCGAAAGTCGGCACCAGCACGCCGAGAACGTCCTTCGGGACGGTGGAAGCGTGTGTGGGCAGACGGGGCGGGCCTGCTCGCTTCGGCTGGCGTAGCTCAATCGGTAGAGCACCTGTTTTGTAAACAGGCGGTTGCGGGTTCAAGTCCCATCGCCAGCTCATCGTGTCCGCACGCGCGGACTGACAATCGGGGATGTCTCAACGCGCATCGGCCATGCGGGCCGATGACTGTACTCAATTCGGAGGGTTGCCCGAGTGGTCAAAGGGAGCAGGCTGTAAA
>JBCCAW010000321.1:0-6881 GCA_039814655.1 Myxococcota bacterium
AATTTTATGGTATTCCCATTCGCCACGTCCACGTCGACGAGCCCGTTCTTCACGAGGTCCCGGAGCGCCATCTCGAAGGTCTGCATGCCGTAGGGGTGCACGCCACGCTCCATGACGTCCTTCAGGGGAAGGTTGCCCTCCGGGCGGCGAATGGTTTCCCGCGCCGTGCCCGTGACGATGAGCACCTCGACGGCGACCACACGCCCGCCCCCGTCGGCGCGGGGCAGGAGGCGCTGGGCGATGATGCCCTTCAGGTTGTCGGCGAAGCGTTCCCGCGTGTCCTGGGCGTTCGCGCTCTTCGAGAGGGCGAGCACACGACCGATGGTGCGCGCCACGTCCGGCGTATGCAGCGTGGAGAGCACGAGGTGACCGGTCTCCGCGGCCTTCAGCGCGATGTCCATGGTCTCTTCGTCGCGGACCTCGCCCACGAGAATCACGTCCGGGTCCTGGCGAAGCGCCGAGCGAAGCGCCTTGGCGAAGGAGGGTGTGTCGAGGCCGATCTCCCGCTGGGACACGGACGCCAGGTTGTCCTGGTGCATGTACTCGATGGGGTCCTCGATGGTGACCACGTGCGCCCGGCGCGTCTCGTTGATGCGACCCACCATGGCCGCGAGCGTGGTGCTCTTGCCGTTCCCGGCGGCGCCGACGCAGAGGATCATGCCGCGCTCGATGTCTGCCAGCTTCGCCACCGCGGACGGCAGGCGAAGCTGCTCGAAGTTCGGCACCGAGAGGGGGATGGAGCGCAGCGCGACGGCCACCGTACCCCGCTGCCGATACACGTTGCAGCGGAAGCGTCCGATGCCCGGGGCGCCGTAGCTGGTGTCGTACTCCTGAAGGTCTTCGAGGGTGCCGCGGTAGCGGCTCTTCGCGAGAATGATCTCCGCGAGGGCCTGCGTCTGTTCGGGCAGGAGCCGGTCGCCCTGAAGGTAGTGGAGCTCTCCGTTCACCCGGAAGGCAGGCGGCTGGCCGACCTTCAGCAGCACGTCACTCGCGTGGTACTGCATCCCCTTCTGCAGGAGCGCGAGCAGCGTGGACTCGTCCATGGAGCGGAGCCTACGCCCTGCGCGGAGCGACGCTAGAGAAGTCTGCGACGGGCGCGCGCGGCCGATCAGTCGCGCTGGCGGACGACGATGGCGCCGAGGTGCTCGGCGGCCTCGAGGCGTTGCCGGTAGCTCCGAGCCTCGCCGCGCTGCTGGAAGGGGCCGATGCGAACGCGGTGGAAACGGCCCCGGCCGGGGATGTCCGCCTCCATCACGTAGGTGTCGTGCCCCTTGCCGCGCAGGCCCGCGGCCAGCAGCTCCGCCTCTTCCGGCGTACGGAAGGACGCAACCTGGATGCTGTAGCGCCCTTCGTGCCCGACCTGCCCCGCCGTCGCCGTGGTGGCCGCGGGCAAGGCCGCAGCCAGCAGCGTGTCGTTCGCGGAATCGGCCACGAGCTCACGGCCCTGAGCGGTGGAGGCGACGGACGCGGGCAGCGTGGTGGGCAGCACCGCGGCGGCCGTGGTCGGGAGCTGCGCGGGCGCCGCGGAAGGCGCGGCCGGGAGGAAGGGCGGGGCGCCCTCGCTGCGGTCCGGCGCGCTCGGCGGAGGAGACGTGGCCTCGAGGCGCCGAAGCTCCGCGGAGGCCTGCGCGAAGAGCGCCGCCACCTCGGGACGCTCCTCGACCGGGTCCGTCTGGCCCAGGCGCTCGGGGAATGTGAGCGCGGTTCGGTCCACCTCCGTGGGCTCGGGCGCCACCGCCGCCGCCGCTTCGGCCTCGCGGGAAAGCGCGGCGGCACGGTCGAGGGCTGCGAGGGGGTCCGTCTCGCCGCCGCCGACCTCCGCGGGAGCGAGCTGCAGGCTCATGGCGTAGACGACGGCGAGCGTGGCCAGGGCCGCGAGCGCGAATGCGCCGGCCCGCCGCGACAGTCCCCCGTCGTTCGGGTCACGCTCCTGGATCCGCTCCAAATCCCGCATGGCGGAGTCCATCATCTCCATCTCGACCTCCGCCCCCGCCCTACAGCGCGGCTTCGTGCACGGTCAAAAAAGCCGCGGTGCACGAAGGGTCAGGGGAGCGAAGCAGGCACGACCAGGTCCCCGATGCCGCTCCGGCTCCCGTCCGCCAGGAAGTAGAAGTAGCTCACCGCGTCACCGGAGTCCGCGCGCAGTCGCAGGACGTAGCGTCCGTCGTCGTCCGCGACGCCGAGCACGCCTTGCTCCTGGTTTTCGTTGAACGCCGCCACGAGCGCCGCGGGCGGCGCATCGCCCGTCAGCGTCACGAAGCCGTCCGAGTCCGGCGCCGTGAGCGCTGCCGGCGGGGGAATGGGGAGCGTGGGTCCCTCGCAGGCCAGGAGACCGAGGCCGAGGGCGATCGTCGTGAGCAGGCGGCGGAGGGACATGGTCGAGCGCAATCCGGAGCGAAGGGCGACACGGCGCGCAGGCGCAGTGGTCACCATTAGAGTGTCGCAAGGGCCATGCCCAGGCCCTTTGGCGGGCGCGATTCGTTGAAATCAAAGGGTTTTCACCCGTGATTCACGTCTGGCGCATCGCATAGAGCGCCAACGCCGTTGCGAAGCGTGCCTTCCTGTCGCGGTGCGGCGGTGAGAAACATACCTTCTTCCGCGCACGCGCGGGCGCCCCCGCGCGCGCCTCATGATACGTACGCCAGACGGCCCGCGTGGGCCGGGAAACGGGAGCACGCCGCCGCATGGCCGAATCCAACAAGCAGCCGGTGACCATCGAGGACGAGATGCGCCGCTCGTACCTCGATTACGCGATGAGCGTGATCATCGGTCGCGCCATCCCCGACGTGCGTGACGGCCTCAAGCCCGTGCACCGTCGCATCCTCTACTCGATGCACGAGCAGAAGGTGTCCCACGCCTCGAGCTACAAGAAGTCCGCCCGCATCGTCGGCGACGTTCTCGGCAAGTACCACCCGCACGGTGACGGTGCCGTCTACGACGCCCTCGTCCGCATGGCGCAGGACTTCTCCATGCGCGTGCCCCTCGTCGATGGGCAGGGAAACTTCGGCTCCATCGACGGCGACCCTGCCGCGGCCATGCGCTACACGGAGGTCCGCATGGCCCGGGTGGCCTCGGACCTGCTCGCCGACATCGACAAGGAGACCGTCGACTTCGGCCCGAACTTCGACGACTCGGAGCGGGAGCCGCTCGTGCTCCCGAGCCGCGTGCCGAACCTGCTGGTGAACGGCTCCGGCGGCATCGCCGTCGGCATGGCGACGAACATCCCGCCGCACAACTTGAAGGAGGTCGTGGACGCCACCATCCGGCTCATCGAGAACCCGGAGCTGACCTTCCTCGACCTCATGCAGGACGACGAGGAAAACGGGCGCCTCGGCGTGAAGGGGCCGGACTTCCCGACGGCGGGCTACATCTATGGCCGCAAGGGCATCCTCGACGCCTACGAACGCGGTCGCGGGCGCATCGTCATGCGGGCCCGGGCGACCGTCGAGCCGCTGCCGGGGAGCAAGCACCGCGAGATGATCGTGGTCACGGAGCTGCCCTACCAGGTCAACAAGGCCGAGCTGATCAAGAAGATCGCCGAGCTCGTCCGCGAGAAGCGCGTCGAGGGCATCTCGGACCTGCGCGACGAGTCGGACCGGGACGGCCTTCGAGTGGTCATCGAGCTCAAGAAGGACACCTACGGCGACATCGTCCTGAACCAGCTCTACCGCATGACGGCGCTCCAGAGCACCTTCGGGTTCAACTGCCTCGCCATCGTCGGCCAGCGGCCGAAGACCCTCGGGCTCAAGGAGACCCTCGAGTACTTCATCCAGCACCGCCGCGAGGTCGTGACACGGCGCACGCGCTACGAGCTTCGCCAGGCGCTCAGCCAGCGCGAGTTGGTCGAGGGCCTGGGCATGGCGGTCACGGAGGTCGACCTCGTCGTCCAGACCATCCGCGATTCGAGGGACCCGGAGGAGGCGCGCGGCCGGCTGATGAAGCTCCCGCTGAAGGGCCTCGAGGAGTTCGTCCGCCGCGCGGGCCGGCCCGAGGACGAGCTCGCAGAGGCGCGCGAGCGAGGCGACTACTATCTGAGCGAGCGGCAGGCGAAGGCCATCCTCGAGATGCGGCTCTCCCGGCTCACGGGCCTCGAGCGCGAGAAGCTGGCGACGGAGTACGGCAACCTCTCGGAGTTCATCGCCCGGCTCCGCGCCATCCTCGGCGACGACGGCCTGCTCATGGAGGTCATCCAGGGGGAGCTGCAGGAGGTCCGGGACCGCTACGGTGACGAGCGCCGCACGGAGATCCGCGATGCGGCCGGCGAGATCGGTATCGAAGACCTCATCGCCGACGAAGAGGTCGTCGTCACCGTATCCAACCGCGGCTACATCAAGCGCGTCCCGCTGAGCGAGTACCGCTCCCAGGGCCGCGGCGGTCGTGGCCTCAGCGCCGGCCAGACGCGGGACGAGGACTTCATGAAGTGGGTGTACGTGGTGAACGCCCACGCGCACCTCCTCGTGCTCACGGAAAGCGGCAAGGCGTTCATGAAGCGCGTCTACGAGATTCCGGCGCAGGGCCGGGCCTCTCGCGGGCGCCCGCTCGTGAACTTCGTGGGCATCGGGGAGGGCGAACGCGTGGCCGCGATCCTCCCCATAAGGGACCTCGAGCGCGACGATGCCTTCCTGGTCACGGCGACCATGGGCGGACGCATCAAGCGCACCGCGCTCTCGGCCTACGGCAACATTCGCTCGACGGGGATCATCGGTGTGGCCATCGCTGAGGGCGACGCGCTGCTCACCGCGCGCATCGCGGAGGAATCCCAGACCGTGCTCCTCGGCACCGCGCAAGGTCGTTCCATCCACTTCGGCCTCGCGCAGGTGCGCGCCATGGGCCGGGGCTCGCGCGGCGTGAAGGGCGTCGACCTTCGCAAGGGGGACCGGGTCGTGAGCATGGACGTCGTCGACCGTCCGGAGGAACAACAGGCGCTGGCCATCAGCGAGAACGGCTACGGAAAGCGCACGCCCATCCTCAGCCTCGGTGATGACGGCGCGCCGGTGAGCGACCGGAGCTTCAAGACGCAGAAGCGCGGCGGCTACGGCATCGTGGCCATCCAGACGTCCGAGCGAAACGGTGGGCTCGTGCGGCTGCGCGTCGTCACGCCGGAGGAAGGGCTGATGGTCATCACCGACGGCGGTCGCGTCATTCGCACGCGTGTCGAGGAGATCCGAGAGACGGGCCGCAACACGCAGGGCGTGCGCGTCATTCGCCTCGACGAGGGTGAGCGCGTGGTCGACGTCGAGCCCATCGACGCGGCGGATGCCGACGACGAGAGCCCGCTCGGAGACGCAGAGGACGCGGCGGAGGGGGCCCGGGCCGTGGGAGCCGGCGACGAAACGCCGGAAAGCGGCGAAGAAACGCCGTGATGGTAGGGTACGCGCGACTCCCTCGGGGAGCGGAAGGGCAGTAGGAACACCAGGGTGGCAGCACCGGTCCTCGGCATCGACCTCGGGACCACCAACTCGGTGGTGGCCGTGGCCAACGAGCAAGGTACGCAGGTGCTCGCGGGAGCGGACGGCACCCGGCTGGTTCCTTCCGTCGTCAGCTTCCATCCGAGCGGTTCCGTGCTCGTGGGGAGCAAGGCCCGGGAGCGCCGCCTCATCGACGCGCGCAACACGGTGTACTCGACGAAGCGGCTGATCGGACGGCCCTTCAAGTCGCCGGAGGTGAGCCGGGCCCAGGGACGCTTCCCCTTCGAGCTCGAGGCGAGCCCCACGGGCGGTGTTCTCGTGAAGACCCGCGGCGAGAGCTACACGCTGAGCGAGATCGGCGCCTTCGTGCTGCGGGAAGTCCGGAGCCGCGCCGAGGCAGCGCTAGGGCAGGCGTGCACGCAGGCCGTCATCACCGTTCCCGCCAACTTCAATGAGCTCCAGCGCGCGGCGACGAAGGCCGCGGGTCGCGTGGCGGGGCTCGACGTGCTCCGCATTCTCAATGAGCCCACGGCCGCGGCGCTCGCCTACGGGTTCAGCGCCGGCAAGCGCGAGCGCGTGGCGGTCTTCGACCTCGGCGGCGGCACCTTCGATCTCACGGTGCTCGACCTGGCGGGGGAGGTCTTCGAGGTGCTCGCGACGGCCGGCGACAGCTACCTCGGCGGCGACGATTTGGATACGGCGCTCGCGGAGAAGATGGCCGAGACCTTTCTGGCCGAGCACCGAAGCGACGTTCGCTCCGACGCGCAAGCCTTCGAGCGGCTGCGCGCCGCGTCCGAGTGGGCGAAGTGTCAGCTCTCGCACCAGGATGAGGTTCAGCTCCGCATCGAGGAGCTGGCCTACGGAGAGAACGGCGCGGCCCTGGACCTCTCCTTCACGATCACGCGCTCCGAGGTCGAGAAGCTCGCGGTGCCTCTCTTCGGCCGCTGCTTCGACGTCTGCGCCGACGCGCTCCGGTCGGCGGGGGTGCGCGCCTCGCAGCTCGATACGGTGGTGCTCGTCGGAGGCTCGACGCGCATCCCGCTCGTGCGCCGCATGGTCGCCGAGTACTTCGAACAAGAACCCCAAGTGCAGGTGGACCCGGACCTCGTGGTGGCCGAGGGCGCGGCCATTCAGGCCCTCGCGCTCGCCACGGCGAGGCGCCGGCGCGCCTCGCAGGCGTCGCTCTCGGACGCGACGCCGCCGCCGAGCGCCACCCACTGGTCGGACTCGGGTACGAAGCCGAGGGCCGTTCCGCTGGCGGCTCTCGAGCTCAGCAAGGTCCCGGCGACGAAGGTGGGGGCGCCCCCGGCCCCGCCGCCCGTTCCCTCGGTGCCGCCGCCGGTGCCTTCGGATGCCGCGGCCGTGACGATGCACGCGCCCATCCCCGTCGGCACGCCTCCCCCGGCACCTCGCGAGGGCAGCTCGGATCGCTGGAGCAGTGCGCCGCCGCCCGAGATGCCGTCGTCGGAAGAC
>JBCCAW010000166.1:0-10675 GCA_039814655.1 Myxococcota bacterium
CCCCCGAGCAAGCTCAGGAGGGGGTCCGGGCTGCGGGCGGCTCCGACACCACATGGCTGGACGCTAACTTCACACGGCGCCGCTTCTCACACCGTGCACAGGTCCTCCAAGAGGGGACGCACGTGTCATGGAACGCGCCCGTCACGTGCCGGCCTCGCGCCGACCCACGGAAATCTACAGTCCCGCCGTTAGGCCCGATATGATTTCGGCTCCCGGTCCGTCCGGGTCCTCACTGGAGCAACGCATGCGCTCAGCACTCGGCGTGGCCGTCGCGCTCACGCTCGGACTCGTCTCGTCGTCCACGGCCTCCGCGCAGAGCGAGGCCATCAAGCCCTACTTCGTCGTCGTGTTCGACGACTCGGGATCCATGGCCACCGCCACGGGCGGCGGTACGAACAGTTGCGGCGAGCCTCAGACGCGGCTCAACGATGCCAAGTGCGCGCTCACCAACGTGGTCGATGCCTTCGGTGACGTGATCTTCAACCTGGTCACCTTCAAGACCTTCAGCTCGAGCCCCGCGACGCGTTTTCGCGTGCCCGAGCTCGACCCGGCGGCGGCGAGCACGACCTTCGACGACTACCTCGACGACGACAACCAGATCGAGATTCTCGAATGGGTCGACTTCGCGGGCTCCGGCGGCTTGCCGAACCCGGAGATCAACGCGAGCGGCGTGACGCCCATTCGCGACACGCTCGACGAGATTCGCGACGTCCTCGAGCGGAGCAACGGTCCCATCGCGAGCGACCCGGCCAACGCCTGCCGGCCTTATTTCGTCATCGTGCTCACGGACGGCGACTCCTGCTGCAACTCGCAGAACTCGCCGGCCAACGCGGCCGCTGCCGCGGGCCGGCTGCTCACCACGTCCGTGCCTGGCGTGGGCACCGTGCCCATCGAGACCTTCGTCATCTTCTTCGGCGCCGCGACGCCCACGGCCAACGCCAACAGCATCGCCAACGCCGGCGACCCGGCCACGCCGAGCCGCGACGCCATCGCCGCGGTGAACGAAGAGGCGCTCGCGCAGGCCTTCACGGACATCATCAGCGCCGCGATCCTCACGGAGACCTGCAACGACGCCGACGACGACTGCGACGGGGCCATCGACGAAGGCTTCGTCAAATACTGCGACCGGGATGGCCTCATCGGCGCACCGACCTCGGACCCACGGGCCTATTGCACCAACCCCGGCGACGACTGCGACGAGAGCGACGACAACTGCTTCGACGGGACCGCCGACGAGCCCGTGGGTGACTGCGGCACCTGCGATACGCCCCTCGAGAGCTGCGACCTGCTCGACAACGACTGCGACGGCGCCGTCGACGAGACCGTCTGCGCGCCGGGCTGCACGCCGACCGGGCGCGGCGAGACCTGCAACGGCCTCGACGACGACTGCGACACCCGCATCGACGAGGGCGTGACTCGGAGCTGTGGCCGGGACCTCGGCATCTGCACGCGCGGCACGCAGACCTGCACCGCAGGCGTCTTCGGCGCCTGCGTCGGTGAGACGCCGCCGGGTACGGAGACCTGCAACAACCTCGACGACGATTGCGACGGGCGCATCGACGGCATCAGCCAGCCCTGCGGCACGGACGAGGGGCTCTGCCGGGCCGGCGTTCGCATCTGCACCGCCGGGAGCTTTGGCGGCTGCATCGGCGAGCTCGGCCCCTCCGCGGAGGTGTGCGACGGCCAGGACAACGACTGCGACGGAAGCGTCGACGAAGCCATGGACCTCGTGGACGCGACGCTCGGGGAAGCGTGCGGCCTCAGCCGCGGCACGTGCATGCCGGGCCTCATCGAGTGCGTGAGCGGCGCGCTGACCTGCGTGGGCGAGGTAGGACCCACGCCGGAGACCTGCAACGGCCTCGACGACGACTGCGACGGCCTCGCCGATGACGCCTCGGGGTGGGGGCGCCCTGCGGCGTCGACACGGGCATCTGCCAGCCCGGCGTGACCATCTGCCGCGAGGGCGTCACGGTCTGCGAAGGCGAGATCTCGCCCATCGACGAGCTCTGCAACGCGCTCGACGACGATTGCGACGGGACCGTCGACGAGGGGCTGCCGCTCGGCGAAGCCTGCGGCAGCGACGAAGGCGTGTGCCAGGTCGGCACCTTCCAATGCAACGACGGCATCGAGGTCTGCAGCGGGGAGATTCCCGCCGAGCCCGAGCAATGCGATTGCGAGGACAACGACTGCGACGGCGCCGTGGACGAGACCGGGACCTCCGGGAGCGCGCTCTGCCCCGAGGGCACGGCCTGCGTCGAGTGCGGCTGTTCGTCCCCCTGCCGGGAGACCGAGTTTGGCTTCGGCTGCCCCGGCGGACGGACGCCCTTCTTCCCTGACGGCGTTGGCACGGAGACCTGCTTCTGCGTCCGCCCGCAGTGCGACGCGGCCACCTGTGCGCTCGAGACCCGGGAGTTCGAGGGGGAGACCGTCTGTGGCCCCGACGCCGGCATCGAGTGCGCGTGCAAGAACAACCGCTGCACCTTCAACTGCGACGGCGTGAGCTGCACCGGGGGGCTCGTCTGCAACCCCCGGGACGGGAGCTGCGTCGCCAACACCTGCGTCGTGCTCGGTTGCGATGGCGGCGAGCTCTGCAACGCCACGTCCGGTGAGTGCGAGCCGGACCCCTGCGCGAGCGTGAGCTGCGGCGACGGAGAGGCCTGCCGCGACGGGCGCTGCGTCGGAAGCTGCGCCGCCGTGACCTGCGACGGCGAAGAGGTCTGCGTCGATGGAACCTGCGTGGACGACGTCTGCGCCGGGGTCTCCTGCGGCGCCGGGGAGGTGTGCGTCGACGGGAGCTGCATCGAGGACCAGTGCGTCGGCAACTGCCCGGCGAACCAGACCTGCGATCCCGTGTCCGGAGACTGCATCAACAGCCCCTGCTTCGGCCTCACCTGCCCCGATGGCGAGAGCTGCGACGAGCTCACGGGCCAGTGCGCCGCGGGGAGCGACGGCGACATGGGCGACGCGCCCGATGCTGGTTCCGAGCCCGGGTCGAACAACGTGCTCGCCGCCGGCGGCGGGGGCCTGAGCTGTGCCACCACGGGCGCGGGCGGCTCCGGCGCGCCCTTCGCTTTGCTCTTGCTCCTCCTGGCGCTTCGCCCGGGACGGCGCTGGCGCTTTCCGCGCGGCCGGCGCGTCGCCTCCGCGCTCGGCGTCGCCGCGCTCCTCCTCACTAGCGCCTGCAGCGTCGACCCCTTCTGCATCGAGGACTGCACGGACACGCTCGACGGCTTCGTCACGGACATGAGCGTCGGCGAGGGGGGCCTGCCGGACGGCAGCGACGGTGACGGCGGCCTGAGCGACGCGGGGCCCGATTTCGGTCCCGACGCGGGCTGCGTGCCCGGCGCGCCGGAGCTCTGCAACGAGCGCGACGACGACTGTGACGAGCTCGTGGACGAGGGCATCAACACCACGACCAGCCTCGAGAACTGCGGCGGCTGCGGGCAGCTCTGCGCGCCCAGCGGGGCCTTCGGCGTGTGCGAGGACGGCGTGTGCGGCATCGACCGCTGCGACGTGCAGCAGTACGACCTCGACGGGGACCCGACGAACGGCTGCGAGTACCGCTGTGGCGTCGCCGTGCCCGCCGCTGACGATTCCGAGTGCAACCGCCGCGACGACGACTGCGACGGCAACATCGACGAAGACGTGGTCTTCGACACGGACGTGCTGAACTGCGGCGAGTGCGGGCGTAGCTGCGCCTTCCCCAACGCCAGCGCGACCTGCGAGGCCGGCGCCTGCATCCTGCAGGAGTGCGACGAGAACTTCTTCGATATCGACGGCTTCCCGGCTACGGGCTGCGAATACTCGTGCACGCCCGCCGGCGCGGAGGTCTGCAACGGCCGCGACGACGATTGCGACGCGACCATCGACGAACCCGGTGAGCTCACGGATCCGACCATCGGCGACGCCTGTGGGACGGACCAGGGCGCCTGCGTCGCCGGCATGCTCACCTGCGTGAGCGGGGCCATCCGCTGCGAAGGCGAGGTCGGACCGTCCGTGGAGGTCTGCAACGACATCGACGACGACTGCGATGGCCTCGACGACGTGGCCGAAGGACTCGTGAACGACGACCTCTTCAACTGCGGCTCGTGCGGCAACGTGTGCATGCTCGCCAACGCCTTCGCGGCCTGCGTCGCCGGCTCCTGTGAGCTCGTCGCCTGCGCCGATGGCTTCTTCGACATCGACGGGATGCCCGGCTGCGAATACGCCTGCACCTTCAACGGCGAAGAGTCCTGCAACGGCAGCGACGACGATTGCGATGGAGCCGTGGACGAAGACGTCATCGGGCCGGGCTTCGACGCCTCGAGACTCTGCGGCGCGCTTGGGGTCTGCGGCACGGGCGCGGCGCGCTGCGACGGCGCCGCCGGCATCGTGTGCGACCTGCCGACGACCTTCGAGGTGACCGAGACGACCTGCGACGGCCTCGACAACGACTGCGACGGGCGCGTCGACGAGCCCTTCCAGGCCAGCGGTTTGGGTGACACCTGCAGCAACGGCGTCGGCGTCTGCCAGCGTACGGGCACCATCGTGTGCAACGCGGCGGGCTCGGGCACGGAGTGCAACGCCGCCGCGGCGGGGACGCCGGCCGACGAGGTCTGCGACGGCCGGGACAACGACTGCGACGTGGACGTGGACGAGCGCTTCACCGGCGCGGGCAGCCGGCCACCGAGTACGCCGGCGGACTTCATCATCGATGACCTGGTCCAGGTCGGCTCCGGCGCCAGCGCCTTTTGGATGTACCGCTACGAGGCGTCACGTCCGGACGCCACGGCGACCAGCGTCGGCGGGAGCTCGGCGCGGGCGTGTTCGCGCGCCAGCGTCCTGCCCTGGACCAACGTCTCCTACCGGGAGGCCGAAGACGCCTGCACCGCGGCGGGCTTCCGCCTCTGCACGGAGGGCGAGTGGGAGCAGGCCTGCCAGTCCACCACCGGGACCTGCCTGTGGTCCTACCAGGGCGGCGGGCTGAGCTGCACGACCTACAGCGCCGACACCTGCAACGGCAACGACTACGACACGGACCCCAGCACGCCCGCGGACGAGGACGACATTCTCGTCACCGGCGACCGGAATCAGTGCCGGTCGCAGCAGACCGGTGCCGGCGCGAACGATATCTTCGACCTCAGCGGCAACGTGAAGGAGTGGGCGGTGAGCCGCCCCTCGGGAGCCAACCCGCTGCGCGGCGGCGCGTCGAACAACACCGCCGGCGGCATTCAGTGCGATTTCGACTTCACCGTCGCCGACGATTTCTTCCAGATCGACAACGTGGGCTTCCGCTGCTGCAGCGATGAAGCCCCTTGAAGGACGCGAGTCCGCTCACGGCGACGGGTCCGCTCGGTCGGAACGTCCCAAAATAGAAACCCACGGCGTGGTCGCCTGGTCTATGATGCGCCGAACGACCGGGCCCCTCGGCCTGGCCTCATGGCGCCGACGCCGCCGGTTTCTAGGTGGCACGCGGCTCCACGCCCCGGCCCCGCCGGCCGGCGAGGACACCCCAACGCCGGGCCCCGGCCCGCAGAGGAAAGCACCGCGATGACGGAGACGAAGGACTCGCTCACCATCACCGACAACCGCACCGGCAAGGCCTACGACCTGCCGATCAGCCACGGCACCATCCGCGCCGCCGACCTCCGGCAGATCAAGGTGCACGAGAGCGACTTCGGGATGATGGCCTACGACCCGGCCTACAAGAACACGGCGTCCTGCAAGTCCGAGATCACGCTCATCGACGGAGCCAACGATGTGCTGCGCTACCGCGGCTACCCCATCGAGCAGCTCGCGGAGAAGGCGAGCTTCCTCGAGGTGGCCTACCTGCTCTGGTACGGCGAGCTGCCCACGCAGTCGCAGCTCGACGAGTACGTTCACCACATCACGTACCACACGATGGTCCATGAGAACGTCCGCGAGTTCATGGACGCCTTCCGCTACGACGCCCACCCCATGGGCATCCTCGTCGGCACGCTGGGCGCACTCTCGACCTTCTACCCGGAAGCCAAGAGCGTACACGACCCGAAGTCGCGCGAAATCCAGATGATTCGCACCATTGCGAAGATTCCGACGATCGCCGCCTTCGCCTACCGTCATCGCCGGGGGCTTCCCTACATCTACCCGGACAATGACCTGAGCTACGCCGGGAACTTCCTGTCCATGCTCTTCAAGATGACCGAGGCGAAGTACACGCCGAATCCGGTCATCGAGAAGGCCCTCGACGTGCTGTTCATTCTCCACGCGGACCATGAGCAGAACTGCTCGACGTCGGCCATGCGCAGCGTCGGGTCGAGCCGCGTCGACCCCTACAGCGCGACGGCGGCGGCGGCGGCGGCGCTCTACGGGCCTCTCCACGGTGGCGCGAACGAAGCCGTGGTGCGCATGCTCCAGGAGATCGGCGACGTAAAGCGCATCCCCGAGTACGTGCAGAAGGCGAAGAACGGAGAGTTCCGCCTGATGGGCTTCGGTCACCGCGTCTACAAGAACTACGATCCGCGGGCGAAGGTCATCAAGGGTCTGGCCTACCAGGTCTTCGAAGAGACCGGGAAGAACCCGCTCATCGACATCGCCGTCGAGCTGGAGAAGATCGCTCTCGACGACGACTACTTCGTGAGCCGCAAGCTCTACCCGAACGTCGACTTCTACTCGGGTCTCATCTACCAGTCGATGGGGCTCCCCATGGACATCTTCCCCGTGCTCTTCGCTATCGGGCGCATGCCCGGCTGGATGGCCCAGTGGGAGGAGATGACCAACGACGACGAGCAGGCCATCGCCCGGCCGCGGCAGATCTACCTCGGCCACGGCGAGCGGCACTACACGCCCATCGCCGAGCGCGGTTGAGGTGCGCCCCCGGTCGCCCCGCACGAGGTAGGCTCGCCAGGAGATGC
Source organism: Myxococcota bacterium (assembly GCA_039814655.1). Lineage (GTDB taxonomy): Bacteria > Myxococcota_A > Polyangia > Polyangiales > Houyiibacteriaceae > CALCTH01. The sequence goes on from JBCCAW010000166.1 coordinate 6,873, forward strand.
GGCCGCTGACCGACGATACGCTGCCCCGCCGGCTGGCCGGGCGCTACAAGCTGCTTCGGCGCATCGGCGCCAGCTCCCGGGGCCTCGTCTACGGCGCGAAGAACGTGCGCTCGGGCAAGGCCGTCGCGGTCAAAATGCTGCACTTCGACACCGGCGGCGAGGAGGACGTGATGCAGCAGTTCCTCCGCGGCGCCCGGAACGCCGCGCGCATCATTCACCCGAGCTCCGTGAGCGTGCTCGACGTGGACCGTGGCGACGACGGGCACCTCTTCATCGTCGAGGAGCTGCTCGAGGCCGACGACCTCGAAGACCACGTGGTCCCCGGGCGCCGGCTCGGCACGAAGGAGACCGTCGCCCTCATCCTCCCCGTGAGCGACGCGCTCGCCATGGCCCACGCCTGCGGGCTCGCGCATCGCGACGTTCGCCCGGGCAACATCATGCTCGCTCACGGGCCCGAGGGCGAGGCCATCCCCATGCTGGCGGACCTTGGCGGCTCCGCGGCCCTCGAGGCCCTCACGCCCCAGCTCACGGCCACGGGACTCCTCCTGGGAACGCCGGCCTACATGGCCCCGGAGCAGGTCACCGGCGACGCCCCCTCGGGCCCGCCGGCGGATGTCTGGGCCCTGGGCGTGATGACCTATCAGCTGCTCAAGGGCGAGCTGCCCTTCGAGGGCAAGAGCGTCTACACGACCATGGACGCCGTGGCGCAAGGTCCCCTGCCGCGACTCCACGGGACCCTCGGGGTTCCCGATGCGGTCGCCGACGTGGTCGCCGAAGCGATGGTCCGGGAGCCGGCGGAGCGCATCGGCACGGCCCAGGAGTTCGGTCGCCGGCTCCAGGCCGCCGTGGAGGGCAAGGCCAGTGACCCGGTGCCCCGGGACCCGGCCGCGGAGGCCCGGCGCGCGGCCGGCGCGGCGCGGTGGCAGGCCGCCGCCGAGGCCGGGCCCGTGGAGGCCTACGTGCTCGAGACGCCGCGGCTTCAGCGCGAGCCCCTGGTGCCTCTCCGCTTCGGCATCGCGGCGACCGTGGATGACCGCCATGACGACGCCCTGAGCGCCGCGCTCTCGGCGACCTTTGGCATCGGAACCGTCGCGCTACGCTTCCGGCGCTACGAGGCCCTCGTGCGCGCCCTCTCCGAGGGTCGCATCGAGCTCGCCTGGCTCCCGCCGGTCGCCGTGGCCCGGGCGCGTCGCTATGCGGACCTCGAACTTTTGGCCATGGTGGAGCGCGAGCGGACCACCTACGCGAGCGCCCTCGTCGCGCGCGAGGGGACCGTGGCGTCGCTCGGCGAGCTCGAGGGACGCCGCGCGGCCTGGGTCGATCCCTGGTCTTCTTCCGGATACCACTGGCCGCGCCAGCTGCTTCGTCAGGCCGGCTACGACCCCCGCTCCTTCTTTTCCGAGGAGCTCTTCCTCGGCTCCCACGACGCCGTACTCGACGCCGTGGAGAGCGGGGAAGCGGACGTGGGGGGCACCTTCTGCCCCGTCGACGACGCCGGCGTCCCCGTGGACCCGCCCTGGCTCCGGCGAAGCGCGGCCCCGGAGCCCGGCGTGAGCACGCCACCGCCGCCGCTCGAAGCGCTGGCCGTCTCCGAGCGCGTGCCCCCGGACGCCATCGCGGCGGGCCCGAACGCGCCCGAGGCGCTCGTCGCCCGGCTGGCGTCGGCGCTGCATGGCGCCGACGGGACGCAGCCCGCCGTGGCCCCGCTCTTCGCGCGCCTCGACGCCTCGGGCTTCGTGGCCCCGGACAGCGCGCGCTACGGCCCGGAGCGCGGCGCGTGAGCGGAACGCGGGCCGTGCTCTTCGACGCCTTCGGGACGCTCTTCGACGTGCAGGGCGTGGAAGGGCGCTGCACGGAGCTCGTGGGCCCCGCGGGCCCCGCGCTGACCCTCGGCTGGCGCGAGGCGCAGCTGCGCTACAGCTGGCTCGCGAGCCTCATGGACCGCTGGGAGCCCTTCGACGCGCTCACGGCCCGAGCCCTCGACTACGCGGCAGCCCTGACCGGCGTCACGCTCACGGCGGACGCCCGCGCGGAGCTGCTCGCGGCCTACGATTCGCTCCCGCTCTTTCCCGAGGTCGCCGGCGCCCTCGCGCGCCTCGGCGCGACGCCGCTGGCGGTACTCTCCAACGGCTCACCGGCCATGCTCGATGCCGGCCTCGAGGCGGCGGGCATCGCGTCGCGCTTCGCGCACGTGTTCAGCGCGAGCCAGGCCCGGACCTTCAAGCCGAGTCCCCGGGTCTACGCGCTCGCGACGAACGCGATGGGTGCGCCGGCCGAGAGCTGCCTCTTCGTGTCCTCGAACAACTGGGACGTGGCCGGCGCGGCGGCCTTCGGTTTCCGGGCCGTCTACCTGAACCGGTCCGGACGACCGGAGGAGGCCGTCGGCGGCGCAGCGATGCAGACCATCGCGAGCCTCGACGCGCTCGCCGCGCTCCTCTGAGCCTCAGCGCGCCGAGACGAGGGCGGCGAGGGCGAGGTCGAAGCGCCGCAGCGGGTCGCCTTCGTGCACCACGCGGCGCGCCTGGCGCGTGAAGGCCACCGGTGTGGGGTCCCGAGCGTCCATGCGCGCGCGGAGCCGGCGTCGCGCTTCGTGCACACGCCAGCTCACCGTGCCCTCCGTAGTCCCGAGCACCACGGCCGCTTCGCGATGCGAGAGCCCCTGGAGCGTCGTGAGCACCACCGTCGTCCGGAGCGTATCCGAGAGACCGTCGAAGGCCGCGAGGAGCCGTGCGTAGCGCTCCTGGAGCTCGAGGGCCCGCTGCGGGTCGCCGCAGGCTTCGACCTGCACCGCGGCGGCCACGCGCGCGTCGTCCAGACCCACGGTGCGCCGCCGCCCGCGGTCCCGCTGCAGGTTCAACGCCCGGTGCAGGGCGATGCGGTAGAGCCAGGTGAAGAAGGCGCTCCGCCCTTCGAAGCTCTCGAGGCGCGCGTAGGCCTTGAGGAAGGCGTCCTGGGTCACGTCCTCGGCGTCGCTGGCCTCCCCCGTGAGGTGCAGCGCGAGCGCGAAGATCCGGGGCCGGTAGCGGGCGTAGAGGGCCTCGAAGGCCCGCTGGTCGCCGCCCTTGGCCGCCGCGACGAGCGCCTCCGCCTCGCGCCCGCGCGCATCGGCTCCGCCCTGGCGTGTCTCCCGTTCCATGCGCCTGTCGGACCCGCGCGGCGCGAAGTCCTTGGGTCGCCCGCGGGCGACGCGCCCGGGTCAGGAGCGCCGCCGCGCTCCCACGCCCTTCAGCGCCGCCACGGTGCGGTGCAGGTTCGCGTAGCTCGCCCGGCACGCGGCGCAGGCCGTGAGGTGCCGGCGCACGGACCAGCTGCTCACGGCGCTCAGCTCCCCGTCGAGAAAGTCGCTCAGAGAGGTCTGCACGCGCTCGCATGCGTCCCTGGGCTCGCGCGACGTTCGTCGGCCTTGGCTCACGGGCACGGGTCGCGTGAGTCACGCTCCCGTTAGCAAGTGCCGCCGATTCGGTTCGTCGCTGCGTGAGCGTGCGCAGGCTCACGAAAACGCGGCCTGCGGGAAGGCTCCGGGCGCCACCTCGGTTCCAGGGCGCGCCTTGCCCGGCCCGGGTCGATCTGATACCCCAGTTCTGCCGCTGGCGAGCGCCGTAAATTTCTCTAAGTTTTTCGGACGTTTAGCCCCACCCTCGGCGCCCCGTCCGGACCACGGCGACCATGCTCTTCGACTGGCTCTACGGTCGCGGGCGGACAATGAGTTATTCACAGGTGCGGGAGTTCCTCTCCCGTGTAGGCCTGACCGTGGCGATATGCCTTGGTCTGGCAGGTGCTGCACATGCAGCCAACACACTGAC
>JBCCAW010000491.1:0-4615 GCA_039814655.1 Myxococcota bacterium
GACCAGGTAGGCGCCGAGGAGCCGCTCCGCGAAGGTCGCGATGAGCGCCTCCCGGGTCCGCGCCAGCGTGGCCACGGCCGTGCGCGGGAGCCAAGGGAGCTCGGCCGCGAGCGCGTCGCGAAGGGGCGCGAGGGTGCTTCTCCGGTCGTCCGCGCTCATTCCGCCGCGAGGTGTACCGCGCTGGCGTCCTCTTCCGGGCGCTTTTTCCGCCGCCGCCCGTCCCCGGACCGCTTCCACTGCCGTCCGAGCGCCACCTCGGCGCGATAGGCCGCGAGGCTCGCGTCGCGCTCGCGCGCGGACCAGCCGAGCTCTTCCGCCAAGAGGTCCGCCACGCGCGGAGCGCAGCCGAGGCCCTGGTCGTGGTCACGAAAGAAAAGCTGCGTGCGGCGCACCAGCACGTCCTCCACGCTCGCCGCGAGCTCCTCGCGTGCGGCCCAGCGGACCTGGCCCTCGATCTCCGGCCGGCCGCGGACGAGCGGAACGCGCCAGCTCGCGTCCGCCGCGCAGCGCGAAGCGAGCGCGCGGGCGCGCGTGCCGTACGTCGCCGCCAGGTGGGCGGCCGTGGCCTCGTCGAAGTCGCCGAGCTCCGCGACCTCGGCGGTCAGCGTGGCCAGCGCCTCGCGGGGGTCGCCAATAGGGAAACCACGCCCGCCCGGGAGCGGGTCCTCCGCGGTCCGCGGCGCCTCGAGGGGCCGGCGCACGCCGCGCGCGCGCAGCACCGCGAGCGCCGCCTCGACGACCTCCTCGGCCATGTGCCGGTAGGTCGTGAGCTTGCCTCCCGCTACGGTCACGAGGCCGTCCGCGTCCGTGAGCACTTCGTGCTCGCGGCTCACCTGGGAGGCGCTGACGGCGTCCGGCGGCGCGATGAGCGGCCGAAGCCCGGCCCAGGTGCTGAGCACGTCGCCGGGATCCAGCGGATGCGCGGGGAAGTAGTGGGCCGCCGCGCCGAGCAGGTAGGCCACGTCGCCAGCGGTCGCGGCGACCTCCTCGGGCGCGCCGCGGTAGTCCGTGTCCGTGGTGCCGAGGTAGCTCCGGTCGCCCCAGGGGAGCGCGAAGAGCACGCGCCCGTCGTCGGGATGCACGAGCACGACGGCGTGGTTCACCGGGAGCTTCTGCCGCTCCACGACCACGTGCACGCCTTTCGTGGGCCGGAGCAAAGCCCGGCGCTCCTTGCCGGGCAGCGAACTGAGGCGCCGGAGCGCGTCGGTCCACGGCCCCGTGGCGTTGACCACCACCGGCGCGCGGACCGTGGTCACGACCCCGCGGAGCGTGTCCTCCACCACCACCCCGGCGATCTCCCCGCGCACGTTTTTTACGAGGCGGCGTACGCGCGCGCCCGTGGCCACGATGGCGCCCGCGGCCGCGGCATCGAGGGCCGTCTCGAGCGTGAGCCGCGCGTCGTCCGTGGCGCAATCGTAGTAGAGCGGCGAGCCCCGAAGACCCTCCTGCCGAAGCGCCGGCTCGCGGTCCGAGAGCGTGCCCCGATCCACCATCACGTGGCGCCGGTAGGAGCGGAAGAGCGCAAGCGCGTCGTAGAGCCACATGCCCAGGCGAACGAGCGTGAGGCTCTTCTTCGAGCGCTCGTAGACCGGGAAGAGAAAGGGCAGCGGCGTCACGAGGTGCGGGGCGAGGTGCATCAGCGTCCGGCGCTCCGAGACGGACTCGAACACCATGCTCACCTCGCCCTGCTCGAGGTAGCGGAGGCCGCCGTGCACGAGCTTGCTCGAGCGCGAGCTGGTCCCGTAGGCGAGGTCGCGCTGCTCGACGAGGGCCACGCGCAGGCCGCGGCGCGCCGCGTCTCGTGCCACGCCGGTGCCGGTGATGCCGCCACCGACGACGACGAGATCCACCTCGGCGCCCTCGAGGCGCGCCCACATGGCGTCTCGGCGAAAGCTCAAATCGCTCACGTCAGGACAGTAGCCCCGCCTCGGGGGCAACTCCAGGCGTTACGACGCATTGCGTCAAACGCGTCACAGGCGCGCGTTGCCCGGCGGCGCACGAGCGCTATCGAGACCCCATGACGAGCGGCCCGAAGGCGGAGAACCTCACCTGGCACGGCGGCGAGGTGTCGCGCGCGGACCGCGAGCGCGCCCACGGGCACCGCGGCGCGACCCTCTGGCTGACGGGACTGAGCGGATCGGGCAAGAGCACCTTGGCCACCCGCCTCGACGCGAAGCTCCACGCCCGCGGCTGCGTGACCTACGTGCTCGACGGCGACAACGTGCGCCACGGCCTGAACCGGGACCTCGGCTTCGCGCCGGACGAGCGCAAAGAGAACATTCGGCGCATCGGCGAGGTCGCGAGGCTCTTCACGGACGCCGGCGTGATCGTGCTGACTGCCTTCATCTCGCCCTACCGCGAGGATCGGGCCCAGGCCCGCGCGCTGCTCCCCGCGGGTGATTTCGTCGAGGTGCACGTCGACGCCGATCTCGACACCTGCGAGTCCCGGGACCCGAAGGGTCTCTACAAGAAGGCCCGCGCCGGCGAGATCCAGGGCTTCACGGGCATCGACGCCCCCTACGAGGCTCCGGACGCCCCGGAGCTGCGCATCGACACCGCGGCCCAGACCCCCGACGCCTGCGCGGACCAGGTCATCACCTGGCTCGAGGCGAACGGCGTGCTGACAGCCGTGGATTGAAGCGTCAGTCCCCACGGGCACGGAAACGGATACGCGCTTCGCTCAGCCGCCGAAGGCCTCCGCCAGCCGCTCTGCCAGGGCCCGCACCGTCCGTGGCGAGCTCCCCTCCGCCTTGTTGTTCACGATGATGTAGAGTTCGCTCCCGGCGTCGGCGCAGGCCCGCGCCAGGCGGACGACGTCGTCGCGCATGCGCGGTTGCGGCGCGACGAGGCGGTCGAAGGGGTGAAAGGCCGCCTTGAGGTCCGCGTAGCGCTTGCCCGGCGGGATCATCAGCCGCGCCACGGTCACGTCCGCCGTGGGGCCGCCGGTGCGCGCGAGCTGCTCGCCGAGTTCGGGCATGCGGGTCCAGTATCCGCGAGCGGAGGACGAAGTGTCCGTGATCGTTGGGAATGACGGCGGGGTGGAGTGCCCGTGCTGCTCCGCGAAACTTCGTGTGATTTCGCGAGACGACGAATGACGCGATGCATGCCAGGTGCAGCGACCTGGCAGCCACGAGGAAAAAAGGGAGTCGAGATGGAACGAAAGAAACTGGTGTGCCTCGACTTCGACGGGGTGCTGCACAGCTACACGAGCGGGTGGCAGGGCGCCCACGTCGTGGCCGACCCGCCGGTCCCGGGAGCGATGGAGTTCCTTCGCCAGCTCCTCGTCGACGAGCGCTTCGAGGTGGCGATTTACTCGAGCCGCTCCGGTCAGCCCGGCGGCATCACCGCCATGAAGGGGTGGCTCAGCGAGCACTTCGTCGACTGGGGCCCGGCGTGCGCCCACCTGTCGCTCGTGAAGTGGCCGACCGAGAAGCCGCCGGCGCACATCACCATCGACGACCGCGGTTTCGCCTTCGCGGGCGAGTTCCCGTCGCTGGACTTCATCGCGGCGTTCCGGCCGTGGAACCGTCGCCCCGAAGCCCTCGCCCCCGGAGGCGTCGTGATGCCTGACCTTGAGCGAGACCTGGCCACGGTGCTGAACCGTCATTCGCGCGAGAACGCCTCGAACACGCCGGACTTCGTTCTGGCGCGCTACCTCGTGCTGTGCCTCGAGGCCTTCGAGCTGAGCGTGCTGAGGCGCGAGCGCTTGCGGGAAGCCCCCGCCCCGGGAGGCGTCGTCGTGAGCGAGCGCAAGCGGTCCGTGGACATGACGTGGGAGGAGCGCGCCCTGGCGCTCCGCGACCTCCTCGACGACATCGACACCTTCAGCGACATGTTCAGGGGGGACCACGAAGGCTACCGCAAGCGAACGGAGAAGCTGGTGAAGCTGGCCCACCATGTCCTTGCGAGCCGTGACGGGCAGAGCTGGGAAGTGCCGCCGTGCGGCGATGCCGTCGGCCGGGGGCAAGGGCTCTTCGTTCGCCGCGAGGGCGGCCCGCGCGAGGTCTCGTGGGAGGAGTGGCACGGCCACGAGCCGGGTCCCAGGCCCATGGAGTGGGATGGGGTCACCGGCGACATACAGCCGGACGGAGGCGAGTCGTGAGCCCCGAGAAAGCGCGACGATGACCTCGTGGTTGCCTGTCACACATGGAGCTCGACTGCGTCGGTACAGCGCCTAGCCCTTCGGCCGCTCGCTCGCGCGCCGCAGCCGCTCGAACTCCCCCGTCGTCTTGGCCCTGGCCACCCACCGACCCCGGGCCGCGGGGTCCGCCTCGTAGAGCTCGGCGAGCGCCGCGTCGCGGTCCGCCTCGGCCGCGGCGAGGACGAGCGCCATCTCGTGCAGGCGGGCGTGCAGGTCGTCCATGTCGGCCAGCATGGTGTGGCGCTCGGCCTGCATCTCGAGGTTGGTCGCCACGGCCTCTTCGGCGGTGCGGCGAATCTCCACGAGCTCCGCGGCGCGCTGGCTCTCGCCGGCCTCGAAGGCGCGGCCGAGCTCGCCGAGACGCCGCCCGCGGCCCTCGTCGTCGATGACCTCGAGGAGCCTGACGGCGGTGTCGCTCGGTCGGCGGCGGGTGGGTCGCCGCCCCGAGCGGTCATCCGGCGGGGGCGGCGGGAC
>JBCCAW010000821.1:0-1869 GCA_039814655.1 Myxococcota bacterium
GCCGCCGCCCTCGCCCTCGGTGGGGGCCTCGACCTCCTGCTCGCGCTCTGGCTGCCCGCGCGCGCCGGGCACGTGAGCCTGGAGCTGCACCTCTTGCCGCGGGGCCGGCTCGCCCTGAGTGGCGTCGAGCGGCGCGATGCCGAGGCGTTCCTTCAGGCGCTTCGGGCGCGCCTCCACCGGCAGCGTCCCGCCTGAAGGCCTGGCGCCCTGCCCCGCGCCGCCCCGCCCCGCCCCGCCCCGCGCCGCCAAGCGCGCCGGGGCCCTCACCAAGGGCTCAGCGCCCCAGAAACTCCGCCGCGTCGAGGAGCGTCGCGAGGCCGGCGCCATCCACGTCGAAGGCGAGGGTGGCGTCCGCGCCGCGCGCCTCCAGTTCGACGGTCTCGAGCGCCGCACCGGCGGGGCTCATGGCGATGAGCGGGGCGTTCATGAGCCGCTCCTTCATCCCGGCCGCGGCGTCGTGGGCCGCCTGCGCGGCCTCCGCGTCGTCGAAGTGCAGCAGGAGACTCAGCGCCAGGCCTCGGCTCACGCGCCCGCCGGCGGCGAAGGCCTCGAGGGACCCGAGGGCGTCCCCGAGGTCCACGGCACCGAGCGCGCTGCGCACGGGAGCGGGGGGCCGCTCGCGCCAGCGTCCGGGGAAGGTCCCTACCAGCGCCAGCTCCCGGCTTCCACCTCCGGGACGCTGCGCCACCCGTTCGAGCAGCGCCGCGAGCTCCGGCGCCTCGTCCCGGAGCGAGGGCTTGTCCCCCTGGAGCGTGCGGAGCACCTCCTCGGCGACCTCTTCCGAGCCGAGAATGACCCCCTGCCGGCCGACGAACACGGCCCGGGAGGCTCCGGCGGCGAGCGCCGGAAAGCCGCCGACGGTCGTGAGCCCATGCTCCTGCCCCGTCGACTCGAGCGCGTCGCCGAGGCACGCGCCGAGGCGCTCGTGGTCGAAGTGTCCGGCCAGGAGCAGCCCCACGTAGGTCAGCTGGGACGAGGCGTCGCCGTCTGCCTCGGGCCGGGCCGCGGCGTCCGGCTCCGCGGCGTCCGGCTCCGTGGCGACGGGGAACGCATAGAGCGCGTCGACCATCTCGAAGGGGTCGAAGCCGCAGCGCTCCTCCAGCGCGTCCATGCGCTCGGCGAGACCGGTCAGCGCCTCCACGTGCGTGAAGATCGGCGAGTTGCGCAGCGCCGGGACGTTGACGCGAAGGACGGCCTGGGCGTTCGCCGGGACCGCTTCGAGCGGGTTCTCGGGTATGCGAGGGGGCGCGAAGGCGCGGAAGGCGAGGGCGCCGCCCACCCCAACGGCGACGAGAAAGGCGAGCCCGACGAACTTCTTCATGGCGTGCTCACTCTCCAGGAGCGTCCGGGGCGTAGCGACCCTCGCTCCACCCCGCGGTGGCGCGCGCGTCGACGGCAGCGACGGCCAGCGCGTCCGCCTTCTCGTTCAGCGGGACCCCCGCGTGGCCCTTGACGTAGTGGAGGCGTACGTCGCGAAAGGCCGCCAAGACGTCCTTGGTCTCCGTGATGAGCTGGCGGTTCGCTTTGGCCTTCCAGCCCTTGGTCAGCATGTTGATGGAGTAGGTCGAGTCCGTGTACACGCGCAGGGGCCGCTCGAGGTCCGGGGCGCCCTCGCATGCCCGGAGGATCGCCGTCAGCTCGGCTACGTTGTTGGTGCCCTGCCCCAGGTACTCGGAGAGGACCCGCTCGACGCCGTCATAGCGAAGCACCACGCCGAGGCCCGCCGGGCCGGGGTTGCCGCTGCACGCGCCGTCGCAGTAGGCGAGGACTTCGCCGGCCGGAGGGTGCTCCGGCGCCGGACCGGCGTGGGCGCGCTTCCCGCCCCCTTTCTTGCCCTTCGAGGCCCCGGGCCCCTTCGCCGCCACGCGC
>JBCCAW010000712.1:0-2737 GCA_039814655.1 Myxococcota bacterium
CCGGCGGCCGGGGCGGCGACGGCGGTTCCGGCGGCGCGGCGGGAGGCGGGGGCGGGGGCTGCGGCGGCTCCAGCCATGCCTTCCTCGTGGTGACGCCGGGCGCCGACGCCACGACCTACGCGGAGGCGCTCCGAGACGCGGCGACGGTCGAGGCCTTCGGCGTGGCCGGGGCCGGCGGCCGGGGTGGCGTGTCGCCGACCAGCCCCGGAGTCGCGGGGCTCGCCGGCTCGGGCCGGGCCGTGCTCGTCGTTCCCGAGTGAGGCGCGTCGCCAGGTGCCCTGGCGCGCGCTTCGCCCGCGGATCCAGAAAGACACTGCGGACTTGTCCCCGGGTGGGGGCTCTGGTCTCCTTGCGCGCGTGAGCGAAACCAGCGCCCAGGACGGGACCTGTTGGGTCGTCGTCGAGACGCACAAGGGCATCCGTGAGGTCTTCAGCTATCGAGGGCGCGCAGCGGCCCGAGATGTCGAGGCGTGGCGCCGGGGAGAGCTCCGCGGCGCGCTGCGCCTCGCGCAGTGCTACTGGATCGAGCCGGACGCGGACTCGGGGAAGCTCGCGCCGGTGGTGATCGGCCGGACGACGACGGAGGAGTTCCGCATGGCGACGGGGACCCTGCACCTCGCCGCAGAGACCATCGTCGTCATCATGGAGCTCCGCGGCCCGGATCCCGGCGTCGAGGGCGAAGCGGCGCCGGTCTACCAGCTCGGCTCCGTGCGCGACCCGAAGTAGGAGCCGGAGACGGAACTGGCCCGCCGTCTCCGCCGCGTCCCGTCTCCGCCGCGTCCCGTCTCCGCCGCGCCGTCGCTCAGACGATAAACCAGATCGTCGCGGCGACCGCGAGTACGCCGAGCACCATCACGGCGCAGCCGACGATGGGCACATGCGGCGGCTCGGAGTCGGCGTCCACGTCGGGCCCAGGGGCGGCCTCCGGGGCGGCCCGTCCCCGGCCAGCGACTTCGTGACGCACGCCGCCGGGCACGGCCTTGGCGCTCGCCCCCACCTCTCGCGGCACAGGCGGCGCGCCGGGAAGGACCTGAGCGTCCCGGAGCGTGGCGCCGTCCAGCGCGTCGCCTTCGATTTCACCGGCCGCGGGCTGACCCGGTAGCGCCGCCGGGGGCGGCACGTCCACGGCGGGCGTCCCATCGGGCTGGGTTTGGGCCCCGGGGAAGGCGTCCATGGTCGGCGGCGCGACAGCCCCGGGCGGCCGCAGCTCCACGTTCGGCGGGAACTCGTGGCCGCGCCGGGTCCGGCGGCTGACGGGCTCGCGCGCTTCCAGTGACGGCGCGGGCTCCAGGATCTCCGCGTCGTCGATGCTCTCGCCGGAGCCGGCGGCCGCGCCCCGCGCCTCCTCCACCATCCGGGCGACTGCGGCCCGGTCCACGCCGTCGGGGAGCGTGGGCTGCGCCGCCCCCGCGGCTTGCGGCTTCGCCGCCGCGTGTGCCGCGTCGAGCGCCGCGAAATGGGCCCTCGGGTCCATGAGCACCTGCGTTCGTCCGCCGTCGATCTCCTCCTCCCAGGCCCCCGCGCCCGCGCCCAGCAGCTCCTGGGCGGCGCTTCGCAGCGCCCGACGCATGGCCGAGAACGTCTGAAAGCGCCCGGCCTTCCGGTAGCCGAGGGCCCCGTCGACGACGCCCGCGAGGTCGACGGGCACGCCCGCCTGACCGTAGATGACCGGGGGAGGCTGCGTCGCCGTGGCGATGCGCACCGTCTCTTCGTTCGGCCCCCGCTGAAGCGGCACGCCCATGAGCGTCCGGTAGAGCACGGCGCCAAGGGCGAAGACATCGGTCTGAACGTCGACCTCCTCCCAGGCGCCGCGCGCCTGCTCGGGCGCCCAATAGGCGGGTTCGCCCACCATGGTCCCGTCCTCGTGGCGCCGGGGGCAGGCCGCGTCGCTGAGCAGCTTGCCGATACCGAAGTCCCAAATCTTCGGGGGCCCCTCGTGCGGCACGAAGACACTCCCGGGTTCGAGCGCGCCGTGGAGAACGCCTCGGTCGTGCGCGGCTTCGAGCACGCCCAGGAGCGCATCGGCCAGGGGCAAGACGACCGGCGCCGGAAGCACCGGGTCCCGCGCGAGACGCGCGGCGAGGGTCTCCCCTTCGATGAGCTCCGTGACCACGAAGACCGTCTGTCCGTCGTCCGTCGTCTCGTCGCCGAAGACCTTGAAGGTGCCCGCATGGTCGATGGCGTTGGCGATGTAGGCGTCTTCGAGGAAGCGTTCGCGAAGGGAGGGAACGGCCGCTATGGACGGGTAGAGCAGGCGGATCGCCACGCGCTGGCCGTTGCGGTTCGTCGCGGCGTACAGCGCGTCGACGGTGCCCAGCGCCACGAGGGAGTCGAGGGTCCAGCCACGGCCGAGGGGCGTACCCACGTGCGCGGTCGCCCAGGCCTCGACGGCCGGACCCGGGCCGCCTCGCACCACGCTGGCGACACCCTCCTTCGTTGCCCAGCCGTCGCTCACACTTCGCTCCGGCGAGGACCTTAGCCGTCTCCGGGAGCCTGGAAAACCCGTTCCGTACTAGCGGCGACGGCGGCGAGGCCGGCGTCGAGCGCTTCGTCGCTGAGCGGAGCCCGTTCGAGGGCCACGAGCGCCGCCGGGCCGCCGACCCGCCGCGCCCACGCCTCGAGGGAGGCCATGCCTTCGGCGCGGCTCACCGGCGGCGCGTAGGCGAGCTGTGCCACGGCCCGCTGACCGTCGAGGGACGCGCTGAAGGCCCGGCGAGCCACCTCGGCCAGGTCGACG
>JBCCAW010000607.1:0-3601 GCA_039814655.1 Myxococcota bacterium
GGCCAGGCAAAGCCCCAAGAGCGTGGCGCGAGGCCAGGCGCTCACGCGAGCTCGTGCTCCTTGCAAAAGAAAATGTCCGGCCCGCGCTCGCCATGACCCTCGTAGCGCGCCGCGCGGTGCTTCTCCGTGGGGAAGTCGTGCGCGCAGCGCGACTCGCCCGCGAAGTGCGCGCAGCTCTCGCAGGTCCACCGAAGACGGAGCGACGCAGCCTCGCGCCCGAAGCGGCTCGACCAGGGGACCCTCACCTCAAAGCTCGATCTTGCCCACGCGCCGGGCGTGCCGGCCACCCTCGAAGGACGCCTCGAGGAACGCCTCGAGAATCGCCTTGGCAAGCTCGGCCCCGACGACGCGCCCCCCGAGGCAGAGCACGTTGGCGTCGTTGTGGCGGCGGCTCATGGCGGCGCTCCAGGGCTCGCTGCAGAGCGCGGCGCGGATGCCCGCGTGGCGGTTCGCACCGTAGGACATGCCGAGGCCCGTTCCGCAGACCAGCAGGCCCAGCGTCGGTTCCCCGGCCGCGCGGGCGTCGCGTACGGCCGTGGCCACGGCGTGGGCGAAGTCCGGATAGTCGACGGACTCCGGTCCATGCGTGCCCAGGTCTCGCACCTCGTGCCCCAGCTTCGCGAGGTGCGCCACGAGCTCGTCTTTGAGCGCGAGCCCCGCGTGGTCCGCGCCGGCGACGATGCGGGAGGCGCCCACCTCAGGCCTCGTGCTTCCGGAACACCAGCGACACGTTCGTCCCGCCGAAGCCGAAGCTGTTGTTCAGCACGGCGCTCAGCGCGCGCTCCTTGGCCACGTGGGGGACGAGCTCGATGCCCTCGGCTCCCGGGTCCGGGTCATCGAGGTTGGCGGTCGGCGGGACCAGGCCGTGGTGGAGCGCGAGCGCACAAAAGACGCTCTCCAGGCCGCCGGCGGCCCCGAGGAGGTGGCCCGTGACGCTCTTCGTCGACGAGATCCACAGGCCCCCGCTCGCCCTGGCTCGTGCGTGCGCGCCGAAGACGGCCTTCGCGGCGTCCAGCTCCTTGATGTCGCCGGCCGGCGTCGAGGTGCCGTGGGCGTTCACGTAGTCGATGTCCTCGGGGTTCATGCGCGCGTCGGCGAGGGCAGCGCGCATGGCCCGGGCCGCACCCTCGCCTTCCGGCGCGGGCTGCGTGAGGTGGTAGGCGTCGGCGGTCGCGCCATAGCCGACGACCTCCCCGAGGATGGTCGCGCCCCGCGCCATGGCGTAGTCGCGCTCCTCGAGCACGAGCATTCCGGCGCCCTCGGCGATCACGAAGCCGTCGCGGTTGGTGTCGTAGGGCCGGCTGGCACGCTCGGGCTCGTCGTTGCGCTTCGACAGCGCACGCATGGAGGCGAAGCCGCCCACCCCCAGCGGCGTGACGGCGGCCTCGGCGCCACCGGCGAGGGCCGCGTCGATGCCGCCGCGGCGGATCCAGTGAAAGGCCTCGCCGATGGCATGAGCGCCACTCGAGCAGGCGCTGGTGGTGGTGTAGCTCGGGCCCTTGTAGCCCCAGCGCATGGAGACCTGCCCCGGCGCGAGGTTCGAGATGGCGCTGGGAATGAAGTAGGGCGAGATGCGCCGCGGCCCCTTGTCGCGAAGCCGGGTGTGTTGCTCCTCGATGACGTCGAGGCCGCTCATGCCCACGCCGACGAAGGTGCCCGTGCGCTCCTTCGTCGCGTCGTCAGGGTCGAAGCCCGAAGAGACCACGGCCTGCTCGGACGCCCCCAGCGTGAGATGGATGAACCGAGCCATCTCCCGCAGGCGCTTTTTCTCGATGTAGGCCTCCGGGTCGAAGCCCCGGCACTCACCGGCGATCTGCACGGCGAAGCCCTCCGGGTCGAAGGACGTGATGCGGCGAATGCCGCTCTCCCCCGCCGTGACCTTCGCCCAGCTCGACTCCGTGGTGGCGCCGCAGGGGCTCACCGCCCCGACGCCCGTGATGACGACCCTGCGATCCATGGCCCGTTCCTTGGTCCGCGGCGGCGCACCGCCAGCTACGAGGGAACCCTGCGCACTCCGAGGAGTGCGCAGGGCCTGACTCAGCTCGAGTGTTCCTTGATGTAGGAGACCGCGTCGCCGACGGTGCGGATCTTCTCCGTGTCCTCATCGGGGATGTCGATCTCGAACTGCTCCTCGAAGGCGAGCACGAGCTCCACGATGGCGAGGGAATCCGCCCCGAGGTCGTCGATGAACGAGGACTCTGGCTTGATGTCCTCCTTCTTCGCGTCGAGCTGCTGGCAGATGATCTCCACGACCTTCTCGTCGATGTCCATTCGTTCCTCCGGGTTCCGCGGCGCACCGCGGCCGCTCCATGCACACGAACCCCGGCGTACCGGGGTGCTCGCCCGCGGGGCGAGCCTACTCAATAGGCGCGTCAGACGTACATGCCGCCGTTCACGCGGATGACCTGACCGGTGATGTAGCCCGCCTCGTCGCTCGCGAGGAAGAGCACCGCAGCCGCCACCTCGGCCGGCGTCCCGGCCCGGCCCAGGGGCGTCTGGTCTACGAAGGCCGCCGTGGCCTCGTCGGGAAGCGCCGCCGTCATGTCCGTGGTGATGTAGCCCGGCGCGACGGCGTTCACCGTGATGCCCCGGGAGGCGTACTCGCGCGCAAGGCTCTTGGTCAGACCCAAGAGCGCTGCCTTGGAGGCGGAGTAGACGGCCTGCCCGGGGTTGCCGGACTCGCCCACGACGCTCGAGAGCTGGATGATGCGCCCGCCGCGCTGCTTCATCATCGGCCGGATGGCGGCCTTGGCCGCAAAGAGGCTCCCCGCCACGTTCGTCGCGAAGGTCACCTCGAGGTCCGCGGGCTTGACCCGCAGCAAGAGCCCGTCCTTGGAGATGCCGGCGTTGTTGACGAGCACGTCGAGGCGCCCGTGTCGCTTGGCGACGTCCTTGACCACCGCCTCGACGGATGCCGTGTCGGCCACGTCGAGGGCCACGGCCTCGGCCTGGCCTCCCGCGGACTCGATGCCGGCCACGGCCTCCGCGGCGGCGTCGGCGCCGGTGCGATAGGTGAGCACTACCAACGCCCCAGCGCCGGCGAGGGCCTCGGCGATGGCCCGGCCGATGCCGCGGCTGCCGCCGGTGACGAGGGCCACTTTGTCGTCGAGGCGGAACATCACTCGTCCTTTCCGAGCTGCTGCTTCAGAGCGAGCAGTGGCGCCAGGCGCGGGTCGACGCGGGCGGCCTTCGCCGCCTCGCTCTCGAGGTACCCCGCCACGTCCGGGTCGCAGGCGCCGTCCTCGTGCACGAGGCGCATGGGCAGGTCCAGCAAGAGCTGCTCGCGGACGATGGCATCGAGCACCACGTCGTCCCCGCTGAAGGTCTCGCGGTCCAGGTCCTCGGGCGTCAGCTCCAGCTCCTCCGGAAGCGCCAGGGCCCCGGCACGCGGGGACAGGAGGCTGGTGAAGCGGACGTCCGCCGCGTGCGTCACCGTGGCGACGCAGCGCGCGCAGGGCGCCTCGAGGGCCGCTCGTACGTGCCCCTGAATCAGCACGTCCGGATCCGATCCGTGTCATAGCCCCTGAAGACAGGCAACTGGCGCACGGTGGCGGTGATCCAGTCGAGCTCGCTATCCGTGATCTTCTCGTCCGCCGCCGCC
>JBCCAW010000815.1:0-1908 GCA_039814655.1 Myxococcota bacterium
CGTGTGCTGGTCGAGACGGGTTCAGTCGATCGGGAGCTTGTGAGAGGTAGGGGTGGGGTCGGAAGAAGATGGGGCGCTGGTTGAGTTTCGGAGCCCGCGGCTCTCTTACCGAGAAGGAGATCCGTTGCTGGTTGAGCTCCGGAGCCCACGGCTCTTCCGGCCGGTGCCGGCCGCTTCTCGGGGGGCGTAGTCGGACGACGGAAGCCGGTTTCCGCCTCCAGCAGCCGGTCCACGCTTCGGATGACGCATGCTATACGAGGTCGCGGAGGTCATGCTGTCGATCGCCGCAGGCCAGCGGACATCATGAAGCCGGCGTCTCTGCCCGAACCGGCCGAGGTGGTCGAGGCCTCGGACGGCACGCGAATCCGACTGGAGCTGGGCCGGGAACTGGTCGTCGTGGCCCAGGCGGCTAAGAGCCGGCACTTCGCGGCACTGCCCTTCCCCACGGCGGGACTCGGAGGGTACGGCTTCGTGCTCTCTCCGAGCGAACGGTGGCTCGCGTTCACGTACTACTCCGGGCAGAGCGAGGAGGCGTACCACCTCATGACCTTGCCGGATCTCGAGCTCCGCTGGTCGCTCCCCTACGTGTTTGGCGAGAGTGGCCTGGGGCTCCCAAGGTTCACGCCGGACGAGACGAAGTTCGTGACCGCCTGGGCTATCAATCCAGGGCTCATCGTCGAGAGCCACGCGGCGCGCATCCATCGCGGCGAGCTGCCGCCAGATGCACGCACGAGCCGTGCCCATCGGATCGAGTGGGGTCGCGTCCACGTGCGAGAGCTCGCCACGGGCGCGACGCAGGAATGCGCAATGCACGTGCAAATGCCCGTCGGATCCGTCGAAAGGCGGGACCCCGAAAGCTGGCCTCGGCTCTCCGCGGCCGCTGACGACTGGGTGGTCGTGGACACGGGATGGGGCGACGACGTCAGGATCGCCCTGCCGCCGCCGACCGCCGTGCTCATCGAAGGCCCGCCGCCCGGCCGTTGAGCCATGAGCTACCTCATCTGACCGTTGCAGCCGCACATCGGGCGATCGTCGCGGATGCATGCTTCCGGCGCGACCTGGCAGGTGCCCGTGGCGTCGGCCGCGCCGCGGTGGTCGCCGAGGCGGTGTTGGCAGTACAGCTCGGAGGTGCACGCGAGGCCCATCCTCCCGGCGCACGGCAAGCCCGCGACGCTTACTCCGGTGGGTCGAGCTCGGCGTCCAGGTCGGCCCAGAGCGCGTCGAGCGCGAGACCGGGAAGGAGCGCGGGATGCGCCACGCCGTCGGTGACGCTCAGCGCGCGGACGTAGCGGCCGTCGTCGCCGCGCACCCACACCACGAAGGAGCGCAGCTCCGGATCGAGCAGCCAGTAGTTGGGAATGCCCGCCGCAGCGTACTCGCCGGGCTTGATGATGCGGTCGCGGCGTGCGTCTGCAGGACCGGGCGACACCACCTCGACGACGACGTCCGGTGGCAGCGTCTGTACGGTCTCGCGCGCGCCCGAGCGCGGCGTGCCCGCGAGGTAGACGCTCACGTCGGGCTTCCGGCCCCGGTCGTGCGCCACGCGCAGCTTGAGGTCGGAGCCGTACACGCGGGCGCCATGCCGGCGCGCCCACGCCGTGAGCTCGAAGAGCAGCCACGCGACGGCGGCCTCGTGAAGCCGCGTCGGCACCTCTTCCTCCTCCAGGCGACCGTCCACGAGCTCCCCCGACTGCCCCTCGGGCAGCGCGCCCCACCCCGCGAGGGTGAGCGAAGGAGCCGTGGCGCTCGTCGTCATGGGTCGAGTGTAGCCGGGCCCGTGCGACGGCGCGCCTCGCGTGGGCGCTTGCGGGCGAGGAGCCCCCCAAAAAGGAAAACGCGGGAGCCG
Organism: Myxococcota bacterium; assembly: GCA_039814655.1. Lineage (GTDB taxonomy): Bacteria > Myxococcota_A > Polyangia > Polyangiales > Houyiibacteriaceae > CALCTH01. Next base: position 1,847 of record JBCCAW010000815.1, read on the forward strand.
CCCATGGCGACTCCCGCGGCCAGGAAGCGAACACCCGGAGCCATCAGCTCCGGCGCGCGCTC
>JBCCAW010000538.1:0-4157 GCA_039814655.1 Myxococcota bacterium
GGCCGCGGTGGGGCTGGTGGCGCTGGCGACGGCCAAGGTCGCGGATGACCCCGGCCAGGGGGCCCTCGTTGCGGAGCGTCAGCCCGACGAAGTGCGCGAGGCGCTGCCGGCCGCCGCCGCCGCTCCGCGCACGGCGCCCGAGGCCATGGCGCCGGCTCGCCCGTCGGCCGTGGCGCACGTGACCGCCGTGGCCGGCATCGGCCCCGAACTGCAGCGCACGGGCCAAGCCCCGACGACACCCGGGGGCGTTCTTCGCGAGGGGGACCGGCTGGTCGCGCCCGTGGACACCGAGGTGCACGTGGCGCTGCTTCCGGGCAGCTCGATGACGCTCGTCGGGCCGGGCGCGCTGCTCGTGCGCCGGCTGCGCGGCGCGGCGCCGGAACGGGCCGCGGAGGTGCTCCTCGAGCTCGAGCATGGCCGGCTCCGGAGCCAGGTGGCGCCGGGTACGGACTACGCGGTGTCCTCGGCGCCGTACACGGTGCGCGTGCGCGGTACCCGCTTCGAGGTTGCGCGGGCGGAGGGCGACGCGGCCAACACTCCCCTCGGCACGCGCGTGGACGTGGCCGAAGGCGTCGTGGAGGTTGCAGGCGAGGGAGAGCTGCGCCGCCTCACGGCGCCCGCGCGCTGGTCGTCGCCGGAGATGACCGTGGACGCGCCGGCGTCCGGTGACGTTCCCTCGCCTTACGACCCGGGGGCGTTGACGGACGTCGCGCTCCTGCGCCTGCCGGCCATGGAGGGCGTCGCGCGCTGGCAGGTGGCCGGCGCCGGCGTGAGCGGCCGCCGCCTCGCGCTGCTGCTGCCCGTGGGCGAGCGGCGGCGCGTCGAAGGCTTCGACGCGGCCGGCGAGCTGGTGGCCCGCACCTTGGTCACGCTCGGCCCGGAAGGCCGAAGCCTGGAAGAGCGGCACATGAGCTGGCCCCAGGAGCCGCGGGAAGGGGTCCTGCGGCCCGAGCAGATTCGTCCGGTGGTGGCGCGGGCGCAGCGACGGCTCCGGAGCTGCTACGAGCGCGAGCTGCGCCGAAACCCGACGCTCGGCAGCCAGGGTTACCAGCTGCGCGTGCGCGTCACGCCGCAGGGCCGTGTGGCCCAAGCCAGCGCCGCGGGCCCGGCCAGCGCGCCCTCGTCGCTGCGCGGCTGCCTCGAGCGCGAAGCGCGAAGCTGGACCTTCCCGGAGCCGGACGGCGGAGGCCCCGTGGTCTTCGAGCTGCCGGTGAACTTGGCGCCGCGCCGCTGACGGCGACGTTGCGCGGCGAGGAGCCAGTCGACGCGGCCCGGCGGCCGTGGCGCCGCGATCGTGCGTCCATTGCCCGGCGGCCGTAGCGCCGCGACCGTAGCGCCGCGACCGTAGCGCCGCGACCGTAGCGCCGCGATCAAAGCGCGTGCGGGGCGTCGGCAATGACGCCTTCGACCCAGGACCACACGGCCGCCACCGCGGGCGATTGCCGCAGCGCCGTGGGCGCGGCCAGGTAGAGCTGCGAGCGCGGCGCCAGCGCGGGGCTCCCCGGCGCCTCCACGAGGCCCAGGTGCGCGGCGAAGATGGGCGTGGTCAGCAAGAGCCCGGCGCCGGCGCGGGCGGCCGAAACCATGGTGCTCATGCGGCAAAAGGTGAGGCGCGTCCGCACCTCATGACGTGCGAGCAAGCGCGCCTCCGGCAGGTGCGCATAGCCCGCGTCCCAGCCGAGCACCTCGCAGGCGTCGAAGCTCGCGTCGCCCAGGTAGGCCGACGTGCCGAAGAAGCCGAGGCGCTCGTCCATCAGCAGCTTGGCGGTCACGTCGCCGGCGCTCGGTCGCTGGGCGCGCACGGCCAGGTGCGCCTCCACGCGGCCGAGGTCGACGACGTCCGGCCCGTCGTCGACGGCGATGCGCAGGGCCGGGTAGCGCTCGGCCAGCCCGCGTAGCCGGGGCGTGATTACGAAGTGCGCGAAGGCCTCGGGGAGCGCCACGCGCACCAGACCCGAAGGCTCGGCGTCGCCGTCTTCGAGCACCCGCTCGGCGGCCCGGAGCGCGCCCCCGAGCGCCCGTGCGCTCCGGCCGAGGCGCTCCGCGAGCGGCGTGGCGACGAGGCCCGACGTCGCGCGCACGAAGAGCGGCTGGCCGACTCGCTCCTCCAGCGCGGCGAGGCGCCGGCTCACCGTGGACTGCTCGACGCCCAGGCGCTTGGCGGCACCGGAGGCCGTGCCGGCGTCCAGGAGAGCCTCGAGGAGTGCGAGGTCGCCAGCACGGAGGGCCATGCACGGCCGCATACCACGGATGCATGGTCGCTACGGCGCCCGGGGAACAAGCCCGGCGCATGACCAGTTCGCCCTCCCCGCTCCCTCTCTTCGCCCTGGCGGCCGCGCTGACGCTCGGCGTCGCCCTCCCCGCCAGGACGGCAGCGCAGCCCGAAGATACCGCCACGCAGCACGCCGCGCATGGACCCGGGTCCGAGGGCGGCTTCAGCCACGTCTTCACGCGGCGTGCGCGCCGGCCCGAAGGCGTTCAGCTCGCCTTTCACTACGGGCTGCTGCAGCCGGCGCTGCTCCGCGGCCTGAACGCCGCGGTCGATGTACGCTGGAAGCGCTGGGTCCTGAGCTACTCGCACGGCGCGGGGCTCCAGCTCCCAGACGCCACGCTGAGCGGCGCCGAGCAGGACGCGGGTCTGGTCGTGAACCTGCCCTGGAGCACCGGCTTCGGCGTAGGCGCCGTGCTCGTCGACGAACTCTATGCCCTGGTCGACGTTAAGCTCCACGGCGTGCAGGTGCGCGGCGCCGACGTACCCCTCGACTACCGAACGCTCACCGTCGGCGTGGAAGTCGGCTACCGGCTCTTCCTCTGGCGCGGGCTTCACATCACGCCCGTGCTTCGCTTCTGGCCGAACGTGTACACGAGCATCGACCGAGACGGCGTGGACCTCCCTGTGGGCGGCACGACGGTGCGCCACGAGCCCATCGAGCAGGGCGCCGCAGGCTTCTTCGCCAACGTGCTCATCGGCTGGGCCTTCGAAGCGGACCGTTGATCGGCGCGCATGGGGCCCGGGCGGCCTGAGCAGCGCGCGCGGTCCACGCGGCGGCCGCGTGCACGAGCGGGTCGCTTTTTTCACTACATGTGCGCCTCTCTACTACCTTGCCCCCGTGGCTGGCTTTTTCCGCGCGTCCCTGGCGCCCCTCGCGGTCTGCGCGCTGAGCGTTTTGCTCGGCGCTGGCGCCGCCGAGCTCGGTGCCTCGGGCCTGCTTCGTCCGGGGCAGGCCTCGGCGGCACGGCGCCGCGGGGCCATGCCGGAGGCGCTGACTCCGCTGGGGAGCGAGCCCCGCACCAAGCTGGCGGTGACGCGAACGCTGGAGCCCATCCCGGAAGTCCGGGAGGCGGAGCCCGACGCCTGGGCCGAACATGACCCGAGCGGGTCCGCCTGGGCCGAAGGCCGCATCATTCACGGCGCCACGCCTCACCGGCTGCTGCTCTTCACCTTCGACGACGGGCCGAACCGGCGCACCACGCCGAAGCTCCTCGACACGCTCGACGCAGCGGGCATCAAGGCGGTGTTCTTCGTGAACACCTACCGCGTCGCCGGGCGCGGGCAGCGCGTGGCCGAGCAGGCGGAGGTGCTCCGGGACATCGCCGCGCGCGGCCATCTCATTGGCAACCACACGGTGAACCACGAGCAACTGCCGCTGCTGGAGACGGAGGACGCGCGGGAGGAGATCCTCGAGGCGGAGCACGCCATCGCGCGCATCCTGGGCACGCGGCCCTGGCTCTTCCGGCCTCCGGGTGGCGCGCGGAGCGCGCGCATCGACGCGCTGCTCGCCGAGCGGGGCTACACGCAGGTGCTCTGGAACCTGGGGAGCGGCGACTTTCAGGTGCGCACGCCGGAAGAGGTGGTGGACACCTGGCTGCGCGTGCTCGAGCGCCGCGAGCGCGAGAACGGCGAGCGCGGCGGCATCGTGCTTCTGCACGACACCTACGAGTGGAGCGTCGAGGCCGTGCCCATGCTGCTCGACGCCATCGCGCAGAAGAACTGCGCCCTGCTCCGGGCCGGCGAAGAGCTGTACGACATCGTGGACGACCCGGCGCTCTTCTTCGCCGCGCGCGGCGACGCGGGCCCGAGCGCCGAAGCGGCCCCCGCGGACCCCCCGGCGGCGGTCATCGAAGCCCGCCAGGCCGAGCTCCGCGAGCAGCTCACC